>NZ_JAUYVJ010000012.1:0-98741 GCF_030689115.1 Psychrobium sp. 1_MG-2023
TCAAGTGGATAAATAGTGAGGTTATTATTCTAAAAGCCCATTAACATTGGTAGGTGGGGTTAATTGACCGCTTACTTTTTATCTATCAAAGTGCGTCTTCCTGAAGTGTTTTTATTCAGGATCTTTGTTTGTTGTATCTGAGAGAGGTTCTGGATAGAAGCATTCCTGAACGACGACGTTGGGCTTGAACACTGTGCTTTTGTCATCCTGAAGGTGCGTTTATTTTAGGATCTTATGATGGTTCATTAGGTCCTGACTAAGAACATGTCAGGACGACAGCTAACAGAGAGGTTCTGGATAAAAGCGCTCCAGAACGACGAGTGTGGGGCATGAACACTGTGCTTTTGTCATCCTGAAGGTGTGTTTATTTTGAATCTTATGATGGTTCATGAGGTCCTGACTAAGAACATGTCAGGACGACAGCTAACAAAGAGGTTCTGGATAGAAGTGTTCTAGAACGACGAGTGTGGTCCTGAGAGTGTTGAACTCAGGACCACACAGCCATAGCGAGGTTCTGGATAAAAGCACTCTAGAACGACGGATTGAGGTGCTAGAATGGCGCTTTTTACGTTATTTTATAAATTTAGCCGCTTCTTGCAGTCGATAGGCATTATTTTTAATGTAGGCCGCATTTAAGCGATCATAGTTAAAGTATGCGTTATCTAAGTTATAAAAACGTGCGCCTGTGTCACCTGACCCTGGGGTTAGGCGATTATGGCTTTTACCAACAAGCGTACTGATACCATAGTTCCAATTAGGCAAGCCACGCACTTGGAAGTATTTGCTATTAAAGTCTTTTCTTGGTGTGAATGGTATTGAGAAACCGATGCCGACAAATTGATTCCTTTCTATATCGTCTTTTTTAGTATCGCGATAGCTCATGTTGATAATCACATCGCCGAACATGCGCTTCAAAGATAGGATATAGCCTTTATCTTGTTGCCAGAACTGTCCGGCTTGCACTTCAAAAGAAGTGTTTAATTTAGACGCATAATAACGGTATTCACCTACAATCACCGTTCTATTTGGATCTTCAGCAGGTTTCCAACAGGCGGCAAAAAGTATGTTACAACCTTGATAATGCTCACGAGGTGGAACCACTTGATTTTCATATTTTGAGGTTATTACGTTAGCACGATGTGCACCGTTACTACTTTGCCAACGGATCTCGTTGCTGACAAAGTCGTGATCATAACGATCGCGTCCTACAGTGGTCATATTTTTGAGGTTGTAAGGTAAAGTGAAGGTTTGATTTAAGCTATAACCTTGCATCCCCGTTTGATGGCGGCTATTTTCAAAGTAACGACCGTCTTTAAAGTCTTCAGTTTCACTGATATGAGTAATATGCTGTGCTGTTAACGCCGCGCCTGACCAAAGTGGAACCTCTAAATGGCTGGCTAAACCTAGCGAAGCATCAAACATACCAAACTCTGTACCAACAGTTGAAATGATTGATGGCCATAAGGTTAAGCGAGGCTTAAACCAAGTTTTATTGCTGTTGTGCTTATTTACAAAAGTGACCGTTTCGTTGGTGTTATAAACATCCGTTGTGATACCCACGGCCAGAGGCTTTTCTTCGTTAAGAAAAGCAAGGTAATCAGCTGTATTACCTGTGATTGCAAGTAATGAAACTTCTTGCTCTTTGGTGACCAGTTTAAATTGAGTATATTGCTTTGACAAATTAGTATTGATGATCGCAAGTGCAACACCTAACCCATCAATTTGATTGCGGTTGTAGATGTGGTTCTCTAGTTCAATATAAGCAGTTGACGAGTTTATTTCACCGACACGGATAGACTCGAAGCCTTCTTCTGTTAGTTTGTTTTTTACTTTTTCTAAAGTGCCAGTATTATCAACAACGTCTTGAGCGATGTAGCGATAAGCTTGCTTTGATGTCTTTTGTTTAAAGCTGGTTTTGGTGTGCATTGGTACATTAATTTCAATACCATAATAGATATTATCGCTTAACTGGTCGTTCGAGCTATAAGCAAGTAGATTAGCTTTTACCTGCAGTTGATTATTAAGCCACTCTTTAGGTGACGAGAGGTGAAGCCCAACGTTGGTATCGCTGCTATCGTGCTCAACCGATAATTTGGCCCAATCTGTGGCTTGCCAAGCAACACTGCCAAAGAAACCGTCCATACGGCCGACTTTGGAGTCACTGCTACTTGCGCCCAATGATACTTGGATATCTTCAAATAATGTTTTTGAAGCAACAGCGTACTTAGCCCCAAAGTTATTTGCAGCACCACCAGCATCTTGAACACCGATAGCTAATGTGAACCAATCTTTTGGAATATATGGAATGGTAAACTTCACATTGGCTGACAGGTCAGTAATAAGAGCTTTGCCATTTTGGTCCTTATAGTCAGCTAACCGACCTGAAACTTCAACATGCTCCCACAGACCAAGGCCAAAATGCAGATTATTACCGTCGCGATATTGGCCACGGGCTTCCGTTTGATTACTTTGTTGAAAATGAAATATGCCTGTCTCAAAAATATCAGCAGTCGGTGTGTTAATTAAGCCGCTGAAACCTTGATATGATGTTGTAATATTTTTTTGCGCCATCGCCGAGGTGCAAGCAATGGAGAGTGAACAAAGTGCTAATGCTTTTAGAGCAGGCTTTTTCATTAGTGAAACCTTAAGTAAAAAAGGAGATGATAAAAGAAAACCCGC
This sequence comes from Psychrobium sp. 1_MG-2023, assembly GCF_030689115.1. Taxonomy (NCBI): domain Bacteria; kingdom Pseudomonadati; phylum Pseudomonadota; class Gammaproteobacteria; order Alteromonadales; family Shewanellaceae; genus Psychrobium; species Psychrobium sp. 1_MG-2023. The sequence goes on from NZ_JAUYVJ010000012.1 coordinate 2,680, forward strand.
CGAAGCGGGTTTTCAAGAGATTAAGCTTCTAAAGTCAGAAGTCTAATTTAATTATAAATTAGTTACCAGTTGCACCAGTTGCGCCAGTACCGCCAGTTGCGCCAGTACCGTGAATGATGTCGCCAATTAGATCGCCTAATTTATCTGCATCAATTTCATTTGGAATTTCTAGTACAGGCAGGTCACCGTCAACATCTTGGTTAATTTCAGCTGCTAATGTGTCAACTACAGTATCAATTTGCATTTGAACACTGTTAAGAATAGCTACTGCAGCTGGAGCAACAGCACCTAGATCAGCATCTTCGTCTGCAAAAATAGCTGACGTGATTGTTTTGATTGCGGCAGTATATGCGGCAATTGCTTGGCCTAAAGACTGGTCATCAGCTGAGTCTAAAGAAGCAACTGATGCGTTAATCAGTGTTAAAGTTGCTGCAATTTCATCTGTTAAAGAAACGTTAGCACTTACAGAAGCGTCAACAATTTCAACATCGTAAATGTTAGCGTCTGTTAAATTGATTCCTAGCGTTGCGCCTACAACCTGAGTTGCACTTTTTTGTAGTTCAACAACTTGCTCTAATGTGATGTCAGCTAGAGTGATAGCATCGTTTTCAGCTACTGAAGCTAGGATAGTGTCTGTTGCCATAGTTGTTAATAAGTTAACATCAGCATCAACAGTTGTACCATCTGAGTAGCTCATTGTTGATAATGTTAAACCAGCTAGGTCAGCTGCTGGAACAACACCACCACGCTCAACATCACCACACATAGGAGCATCACAAATCATTGTTGTGTCTGCATCTGCGGTAACACGAGTAATGTAAGTACCTGTAATAGGTGCTGCACTTTCAGTGTTGTTTAATGTAACAGAGTAAGTTCCGTCTGCGTTAGTTTGACCTGAAGCTAACACGTCTGAGAAGTCTGTATCGCTAGCAGCGAATACTTCTACTAATGCATTGCCAAGAGCACCCTTAATTGCATCACCTTGAACGTCAAGCGTTGCTTTAGTGAATGGGATGATGTTGTTTTCAGAGCTACCACAAGCCGTTAATGACAAGCCGATAGCAGCCGCTAACGTAGTACGAAGAAGATTTTTCATTATCAATTACCTTATAAAAATATCGGACAGATAGTTTATTTTTGGGAGTTCCTTGCCATTAACAAAAAACTTAAAATTAGTTCACGGATAGTACCATCTATCGCGCTGAATTCAACCATTTTTTAGTTTTTATTTTAAGCATTGTCACAGGCAAATATAGATCAAATTCACTGTAATGTAAGAGCTATAATACTTTAGATTTACTCTGCTTTATTTTCTCTTACTAGTCTATACGCTTTTAGGTGAATTATTGCTGAATATTATGTCATTTTTATGTTTTTTTATTGAAAATAATAAAACCACGTTCCAAGTATACCTTTGAGAGTCTTTTGGTGTTGCGGCTTGGTTGTGGTTACAGGGGGACCAGAGTGACAAAGCATTTTATTCATGAAAGTGTTTAATTCAGGGGTTAGGTTTCTTGCTACAGCATGAGGCCCTGACTAAAAGCATGCCAGGGCGACGGTTGTGGGACATGTCAGGGCGACAGCAGTGGGGCATGCGAGAGTGACAAAGCATTTTATTTATGAAAGTGTTTAATTCAGGGGTTGGGTTTCTTGCTACAGCATAGGACCCTGACTAAAAGCATGCCAGGGCAACGGTTGTGGGAATGCGAGAGCGACGGTTGTGGGACATGCCAGGGCGACAGTTGTGGGACATGTCAGGGCGACGGTTGTGGGGCATGCTATGGGGACGATTTTGGGCATGGCAGAACGAGCCACGATTGTCGTCCTAGACACCTTTTAAGCCTAGGGCTGTTGATGTGAAGTAATTGCTGTTGGAATATTACAAAAGTAAGTTACAATAATTACATGGTGATGGCGTTATAATGACGCGATCTTTTTACAAGGATTGTAATTATGTTAGAGATCTTTCTTAGCACTTTGTTGCGTGGCTATAGTGAATAGTCAAGCTAATCACCACGAAGGTGAGAACGACAAAGGTGTGGTTAAGTCAGCTGGGGATGGATTTGTTCCCATTTTTAGTACACATATTTTTCATCACGGGGCAGTTAATGGCGTGACAGGTTCGTGCCATGAGTTAGCGGTTGACGTAAACCCCGTGACTATTGATGACGCTCGCCATCGTTATGTAATTGATTGTGGATTATTTCAAGGGGCTGAAACTGCAGGGGTTGCAACAGAGTCACTATTAGCCATTAACTTTTCTTTGGATAATGTGGCTGCGTTATTAGTTACTCATTGTCATATTGATCATGTGGGACGTATTCCTTATTTGTTAGCAGCCGGTTTTACCGGCCCTATTTATTGCAGTACTGCTACAGCAATATTACTGCCAGAAGTGATAGAAGACGCGTTAAAAGTCGCGGGTTTTAAGAGTTATGTTATAACAAGTGCCATTTTAAAGCGTTTAACCGAGCAATTGGTTGCTGTTGATTATCATCAATGGCAAGCGTTACCGTTAGCTTTCAATGATCCAGCGCTCTCGGTAAAAGCACGTTTCCAACCAGCAGGCCATATCTTAGGCTCGGCCTTTATTGAATTTGAAATTCAACATCAAGCAGATAAAAAATGCATAGAACGAGTTATCTTTTCTGGCGATTTAGGTGCCTGTTATACTCCGTTATTGCCTGCGCCCAAGCCGCCATACCGTTGCGACAAGTTAGTCATTGAAAGTACTTATGGTGATGCAAATCATGTTGGCCGAAAAAGGCGCAGAGCAGCGCTTGCTAGTGTCCTCAAACGCTGCGTAGCAGATAATGGCGTGGTATTAATTCCGGCATTTAGTATTGGTCGTACCCAAGAGCTACTTTATGAAATTGAAGAGATTTTACATCGCTTGTCATTGAAGTCGTCTCTGAGTGACGCAGAAAAAGTCCTCAACCAAATTGATATCATTATTGACTCGCCGATGGCTGCAAAATTTACCAAAGACTATCGTCATCTTCAGCAATGTTGGGATAAAGAAGCGCGTAGGAAAGTAAAACAAGGTCGTCATCCGCTCTCTTTTGAGCAACTCATGGTTGTTAACTCTCACCAACAGCATTTGGAGGTGATGGACTACCTTGATAAGCATCGACAAAAAGTACCCGCCATTATTATTGCCGCCAGTGGAATGTGTAGTGGAGGGCGAATTGTTAACTACCTCAAACGCTTTATTGAGCAGCCGAGTACCGATATTTTGTTCGTTGGTTATCAAGCTGAAGGGACGCCCGGTCGAATTATTGCCAAGTATGGGCCCAAGCAGGGTTATGTTTATCTTGATAACCAAAAATACACGATTAATGCTCAAGTTCATGCAATGAGTGGCTATTCTGCCCATGCAGATCAAAAAGATTTATTACGTTTTGTTAAGCGCATGCGAATAAAGCCTAAACACATTCGCATTGTGCATGGTGATAATAAAGCCAAACAGGCATTAAAAGCTCAATTACAGCGATTGTTACCCAATACCGAGGTGGTTATTGGTGCTTTGCATCAATCGCGATAACGAATTAAAAAACGAATTTAAAGAAGTAAAAAATGAACGAACATACTTTATCAAAATTAGCTGTCGAGTATTCAAACTTCTCGATTTATCAGTCTTTTGTAACCGATGCTAAGCGGGCTGAGCGTTTTTCGGTCGCTGCAGCAGGACTTTTCCTTGATTACTCTAAGCAGAAAGTGACTTGTGAGATTATGGACCAGCTTGAGCAATGGGCGCAAAGGTTAGGTTTGTCGGCAAAAATATCTGCTATGTTTAATGGCGATAAAATTAACTTCACAGAAGAACGCGCGGTTTTACATACCGTTTTACGCGCTCCTTATGAAAGGCAAGAAGCGATATTAGGTGAAGCATTGGCTAATGAAGTTGCCAATACCGAGCTGAAAATGGAAACATTAATTCAAGCGATTAATGACAAGTCTATGACGGGGTATAGCGGGTTGGCATTTACCGATATAGTGGCTGTGGGTATCGGAGGGTCATACTATGGACCAAAAATATGTGATAAGGCGTTAACACCTTATCAATCGAAAGGATTGTCAGTGCACTATGTCGCTAATGTTGACGGTAATGCATTAGAAAGCAAGTTACAGCTTTTAAACCCTCAAACCACTTTAGTCGTCGTAATATCAAAGACCTTTACCACTCAAGAAACACTATTAAATGCCAACGCACTTAAATCATGGCTTGTAGAGTCTGGTTGTGGGGAATATTTAATTCATAAACACTTTGTTGCTGTAACGACTAACCTTGAGTTAGCGGTACGCTTTGGTGTTGATCCCGATAACATCTTACCGATGTGGGATTGGGTTGGCGGGCGCTTTTCACTGTGGTCTGCGGTCGGCTTTCCGTTAGCTTGTGCTATTGGTGTTGAAAACTTTAAACGTTTAAAAGCAGGGGCCTATGAAATGGATAAGCATTTGTTAGAGGCGCCCTTAAGTAGCAATATGCCTGTCATTCTTGCGTTATTGGGCGTGTGGAACCGTAGCTTTTTAAATTATCCAAGCTTAGCGGTATTGCCTTATGATCACTTGTTAGGAGACTTTCCGGGGTATCTACAGCAGTTGGATATGGAAAGTAATGGCAAGCAAGTGACTGTTGATGGCGATGAGGCTCCATTAGCCACCGCCCCAATTGTGTTTGGGCAAGAGGGCACTAATGGTCAACATGCTTTTATGCAATTAATGCATCAAAGTGATGAGGTGGTGCCAACTGAGTTTATTGTGGCATTGCGCGGTCATAGTCGTTTTCCGGAGCACCACCAAACCTTAGTCGCTAATTGCTTTGCACAAAGTGAAACGTTGATGCAAGGCAAGTCCCTTGTGCAAGTGCAAGAAGAATTAGCTAAGCAAGGGATGTCGAGTGCCGATATTGCTCAGCTAGCACCGCATAAAGTGATGAAAGGTAATGTCCCAAGTGTCACTTTAACTATGGAGCAGCTGACCCCTGAAACGATGGGGAGCTTAATGGCGCTGTATGAGCATAAAATTTTTGTTCAAGGGGTGATGTGGCAGCTAAATTCATTTGATCAGTGGGGCGTTGAACTCGGTAAAGTCTTAGGACAGCGGGTGATGGCAGCGATGAGTGGTAACCCAGACGCCGGGTTGTCTGCTTCAAGCCAGCAGTTAATTAATCGATTTAATCAAGTGAATAAAAATGACGTTAAAAAACAATAAGAAAGATGTGATTAATTTGTCATCCTGAGAATCTTCTACTGAGGTTCTCCTGGTTGATGCTGCATGAGACTCTTGTTAAAAAACTGCTATTAGGGCCAAGCTTCGTCGCTGTGGAGGTATTTTTAGCCCCAGACGTGGCGTAAATGTTCAGGTACATAGACTTAGTGATTCTCGGTATTTTTGACTATACTTAGCTCAAATAGGGGATTACGTCTTTTTACTTGGGCTCTAAGGAGTTAATAATGCTCATTCCTGTGGTTATGGCTGGTGGCTCTGGTACGCGTCTTTGGCCGCTATCTCGACAACTTTTTCCAAAGCAATTTTTACCTTTGGTTGATGATTCAACCATGCTTCAAGCGACACTCAATCGTTTAGAAGACCTTCCTACGGGTGAGTCGATCACCATTTGTAATGAAGAACATCGTTTTGTTGTGGCTGAACAACTTCGTCGTAGCGGTGAGTTGGGGTCGATAATATTGGAGCCTATAGGCCGAAATACGGCGCCAGCAGTAGCTCTAGCAGCGCTAGTTGCGCAGCAAACCGACGATGAACCATTGTTACTTGTGCTTGCTGCTGATCATGTCATCGAAGATCAAGAGGCGTTTGAGCAAGCCGTATTATCGGGGATGGACCTTGCAAAGCAAGGCAAGATGGTTACTTTTGGAATCGTTCCAACCAAACCACACACCGGTTATGGGTATATAAAGCAGGGCCAACCTATTACGGAAACGGCTTATGGAGTAAGTGAGTTTGTTGAAAAGCCAGATCTGGAAACTGCAACTCACTATGTAGAGTCGCGTGAGTTCTTGTGGAATAGCGGTATGTTCTTATTTAAAGCCAGTGATTATCTAAAGGCGCTTGAGCAGTTTCGGCCCGATATTTTACATGTTTGTCAGCGTTCAATTGAAACTCTGGCGTCTGACCTTGATTTTGTGCGGGTTGATAGCGAAATATTTGCAGAATGTCCGGATGACTCAATTGATTACGCTGTGATGGAGCCACTAACCGCACAAAGCGATAATCAGGTAACGGTTGTACCCCTTGATGCTGGTTGGAATGACGTAGGTAGTTGGGCTTCATTGCTAGAGGTTTCTGATAAAGATCAACAAGGCAACCACTTTAGTGGTGATGTTATTGCTAAAGAGACCAAAGGCACTTATGTCTATGGCAAGCAAAAACTAGTAACCACGTTAGGGGTGTCAGATCTCATCATCGTGGATACGCCTGATGCATTGTTGGTTTCAAGTGTAGAGTGTAGCCAACAGGTTAAAGAAATCGTTGATGAGTTAAAGCTTAATAGACGAGAGGAAGCAACAATTCACCGTGAGGTCTATCGGCCGTGGGGTAAGTATGATGCAATTGATAATGGCGAACGTTATCAAGTTAAGCATATTACCGTTAAGCCAGGGGCTAAATTATCTGTTCAAATGCATCATCACCGAGCTGAACATTGGATTGTTGTTAGTGGCGCTGCGTTAGTGACGAATGGCGATGAGCAGTTTATGCTAAGCGAAAATGAATCAACCTATATTCCAATCGGTACCATTCACGCCTTAGAAAATCCTGGGAAAATACCTTTAGAGCTTATTGAGGTTCAGTCAGGTAGCTACTTGGGAGAAGATGATATTGTGCGCTTTGAAGATATTTATGGCAGAGTTGAAAGCTCGATAAAACCGTCTTGATTGCGTCGCCCTGAAAGTGTTTAATTCAGGACCTCTTGATGTTGATGAAGGCCTCAACATGTTTAATTCAGGATAGCGTTTTTATAATATTCCAATGAGTGATGAATGGAGAGTAAATTAATGACAACGGATGAGCTAACGTGTTTTAAAGCCTATGATATTCGAGGAAAGCTAGGTAAAGAGCTTAATGAAGACATCGCTTATCGCATCGGGCGTGCGTTTGGCCAATACCTCAAACCTAAAACAGTGATTGTTGGCGGTGACATCCGTTTAACCTCTGAAGTGTTAAAACAAGCGACAGCTAATGGCTTACTAGACTCCGGTGTCAATGTTATTGATTTAGGGATGACCGGAACAGAAGAAATTTATTACGCGGTCAGCGCACTCAAAGTGTGTGGTGGTATCCAAATCACTGCTAGCCATAATCCAATTGATTATAATGGCATGAAGTTAGTACGAGAAGAGTCAAAACCTATCAGTGGCGATAGTGGCTTATTGGAGATAAAAACTTTAGCGGAGGCTAATGTTTTTTCTGAGCCAGCCAAACAAGGAGTTTTATCTAAGCAATCGAACTTAACTCAGTATGTTGAACATTTATTAACGTATATTCAGTTCAGGAATATCACGCCTCTTAAGTTGGTGGTAAATGCGGGCAACGGTGCTGCTGGTCATGTTATTGATGCACTTGAACGTCGTTTTGTTGAGTTAAGTATTCCGATTGAGTTTATTAAAATCTATCACCAGCCTAATGGCCACTTTCCAAATGGTATTCCAAATCCACTGTTACCAGAAAATAGGGCGGCTACAGCAGACGCAGTTAAATTTCATCGTGCTGATATGGGTATAGCATGGGACGGCGATTTCGATCGTTGTTTTTTGTTTGATGAACGTGGGGAGTTTATTGAAGGGTATTATATTGTTGGTTTACTGGCGGAAGCGTTTTTATTGAAAAAAAGCGGTGAGAGCATTATTCATGATCCCCGCATGACTTGGAATACTATTGAGCTAGTAAAACAAACTGGCGGCGTCCCAGTATTATGTAAAACAGGGCATGCCTTTATTAAAGAGCGGATGAGGCTAGAAAATGCTGTTTATGGCGGCGAGATGAGTGCTCACCATTATTTTAGAGACTTTGCTTATTGCGACTCTGGGATGATCCCGTGGTTGTTGGTAGCAGAAATGTTGTGTGTTAAAAAACAGCCTTTATCTTCATTAGTGAGTGAACGCATTTCTCGTTACCCATCCTCAGGTGAAATAAATCGCAAGTTGGCAAATCCGCAAGCGGCAATAACAAAAGTCGAGCAAAGGTTTAGTCAAGACGCACTCGCCATAGATTATGTCGATGGTTTAAGCATTGAACATAATACATGGCGTTTTAATTTACGCAGTTCAAATACCGAGCCCGTTGTTCGACTAAATGTAGAATCAAAAGGAGATGTCGCATTGATGGAAAAGAGAACCCAACAGATAATTGATGTATTAGAGAGTTAACTCGCTCGTACTGTTATTTTATTTATTGCTTTGTGAAATCGGTCTTCCTGAAGCTGTGTGATTCAGGACCTTATTGTGTTTTTGAACAGCGAGATACCGGCTAAAAATCTGCCAGTATGACGATGTGGAGGTATTCATTTTGTCTTCCTGAGAGTGTTTTACTCAGGACCTCGTCGTGTTTTTGAACAGCGAGATACCGGCTAAAAACTTGTCGGTACGATGATGTGGAGGATTCACTCTGTCTTCCTGAGAGTGTTTTACTCAGGATCTCGTCGTTGGTGTTTGGGAGGTTCAGGCTAACAAACTGCCCAAACGACGATGTGGGGGTATTCATTTTGTCATCCTGAGAGTGTTTTACTCAGGATCTCGTCGTTGGTGTTTGGGCGGTTCTGGCTAACAAACTGCCCAAACGACGAATTTCGTTGGAACAATAGAGTGTAATTACTTACCGCCACCTAAACAATTTGGTGATGATGGGACATCACCATTAGCGTTTTGCCACTGCTGTGGATCAAAAGTGTGTAAGGCTAGGGCATGGACAGGCCCCTCAAGTTCTTCACTTAATACCTTATAGATTAGCTGGTGGCGCTTCACTTGCCGCAGTCCTGCAAAAGATTCACTGACTAAGGTGACCTTAAAGTGAGTTTCAGAGTTTGGCGGTACCGAGTGCATGTGTGACTCATTCTCTACACTTAACACCAAAGGGCTAAACTCTTCGCTTAGCTTTTGTTCTATTTGGCGTTGTACTTTATGGTGGTCTGTCATCAGTTATCCTAGAGCTTTTAAGCGTGTTTCGATAGCGTTCATCAATGCGCCAGTGATATCGACATCAAATGCTGCTTCAATTTCTTTTATACATGTTGGGCTAGTGACATTAATTTCAGTGACTTTGTCACCAATTACATCTAAGCCAACGAAGATTAACCCTTTCTCTTTAAGCTTAGGGCCGATGGTTCGTGCTATTTCCCAATCGGTATCTGACAGTGGACGAGCTTCTCCTCGGCCGCCTGCTGCTAAGTTGCCACGGGTTTCGCCTTCAGCGGGAATACGAGCTAAACAATATGGCATAGGCTCACCATCGACAATTAGGATCCGCTTATCACCATTGCTGATATCTGGAACAAATGCCTGTGCCATCGCATACATCGTTTCGTGTTGAGTCAGAGTCTCTATGATCACTCCAACATTTGGATCGCCAGCTTGAACACGGAAAATCGAGGCTCCTCCCATGCCATCAAGCGGTTTTAAGATCATATCATTGTGTTTTTGGTAAAACTCGCGAATCTTGTCACTGCGGCGAGTAACCAAAGTGTCTGGCGTTAAATCGGCAAACCATGCGGTATAAAGTTTCTCATTACAATCTCGTAGGCTTTGAGGCTTATTAACCACTAATAATCCTTCGTCTTCTGCGCGTTCCAGTAGGTAAGTTGCGTAAATAAATTCAGTATCAAAAGGAGGATCTTTACGCATTAATAGCACATCAAGATCGCTTAATCGGATCTCTTGTTCATTGCTTAGTTCAAACCACTGCTCAGGATCTTGCTTTACTGATAGGCTCTGGACACGTGCAAAACTATGGCCTTCATTTAGATATAAATCATTCATCTCGAGATAATACAATTCATAACCACGAGTTTGTGCTTCCATTAACATCGCAAAGCTGCTGTCTTTTAGAATATTGATGTCCTGGATTGGATCCATCAAAATGCCCAATTTAATTGTCATTTTCTATCCTTTATTTAAATTTATTATTAGCCTAAGTCACCAAAGCGCGTTTGCAAAGCACTAATTACAGTAAGCCCTGCGGTTTCAGTTCTCAATACACGTGGGCCAATTAGAACTTCATCAAAACCACTAGCACTTGCTTCTTCAATTTCAATATCTGATAAACCGCCCTCAGGTCCTATGACTAAACGAATACCATGCTCAGGTGCTGGTAGACTATTGATTGAATAGCTCGCACGGGGGTGTAAATTAAGCTTCAGCTCATCACTTTCTTGTGCTAACCATTCACTAAGGCCTAATGGCTGGTGGATAGTCGGCACGGTATTACGTCCGCATTGTTCGCAGGCGGCTATAACAATCTTTCGCCATTGATTGAGCTTTTTTGTTAGTCGCTCACCGCTGAGTTTTACACCGCAGCGCTCTGTAAATAAAGGCGTAATTTCAGTGGCGCCAAGCTCAACGGCTTTTTGAATGGTTAATTCCATTTTATCACCACGAGAAACCCCCTGGCCAAGGTGTATCTTTAGTGGGGATTCAATATCTATGTCATTAAATGATTCGATTTGGGCGACAACTTTCTTTTTACCCGACTCGATGAGTTTCGCTGGATACTCACCGCCATTGCCATCAAACAAAATAATCGGTGCATCAACAGTTAAGCGCAATACTCGCCCAACATGATTTGCCGCATCAGCATCTAAAGTGACTTGTTGTGCAGACCCAATGGTCTCTGGGTGAAATATTCGAGGAGTTCTCATGCTATAGCCTATTGGTTATTATCATTCTGATCTGGCGTCAAAGGTTGATTTTTCAAGGTTTGTTACAAAAAAATTATGGCAAATAATAGACTTTGCTCTATATTGTATACAATTAATTCATAATTAGGAAAACTCATGATCTCCAACCTTGTGGCGAAACGCTTGGTTTTAGCAATTGGCTTAGGCTTCGGTCTGAGCGCTTGTCAAAGTACCCTCGAGTCCACGCCAGTTAGTGCCGTTAGTGAACAACAGCCTTTAACCCTTGAACGCATCTATAAGGACAACGAATTTAAGTCGGAATGAATCGGTCAAATCCGCTGGTTAAGTGATGGTTCTGGTTATACCGCTGTTGAACGTTCAACCAAGAAGCATAAGAATGCGCAAGGTGAATTAAACAGTATTGGTCATGATATTGTGGTTTATGATCCGAAGACGAATAAACGCCAGGTGTTGATTTCTGCAGAGCAATTAATTGTTTCTGGGCAAGATAAGCCATTAGCTATCCATGATTATGTTTGGTCTCAAGATCGACAGCAGGTATTAATTTATACCAACTCAAAGAAAGTTTGGCGCTCAAACTCGCGCGGTGATTATTATGTACTGGATTTAGCGAGTTCTGAGCTTAAAAAAATAGGTGCATCAGATTACCAAGAAAGTCGTTTAATGTTTGCTAAATTCTCACCAGATGGCAGCAAAGTGGCTTATGTATACCTTGATAATATTTACGTGCAAGAGATAGCGTCGCAGCAAATTACTCAACTAACGTTTGATGCTAATCGAAGTACTATTAACGGCTTATTTGATTGGGTTTACGAAGAAGAGTTTACCATTCGTGATGGCTTTCGTTGGAGCCCTGATGGCAGTAAAATTGCGTATTGGCAATTAGATACGAGTGGCTCTAAAGATTTCATTATGATTAATAATACTGATGATCTTTACCCAACACTGACTAAATTCCCATATCCCAAAGTAGGTGAGAAGAACCCAGCAGCAAAAGTCGGTATGGTTAATTTATCTACTCAAAAAACAGTTTGGGCTGAGTTTGAAGGGGATGCGCATAATATGTATATCCCTCGCATGAGCTGGGCAGCCAACAGTGATGAAATTATTGTTCAGCGCATGAACCGTAAACAAGACACTAATACTGTTTATTTAGTTAAAGCGAGTGATGGTCAGCCACAGCCAATCTATGTTGAAAAAGAGCAAACCTTTATAGAGTGGGTTTATGATGTAACGTGGATTGACGATGGCAAGTCGTTTTTATGGATTAGTGAGCAAGATGATTGGCGTCATATTTATAAAATCTCTCGCGATGGAAAAACGGTGACAGATTTAACGCCAGGGGCCTTTGATATTACCTCGATAAAATCGATAGATCAGGACAATGGCTGGGTCTACTTTATTGCGTCACCTGATGATGTTGCACAGCGTTATTTATATCGTGCACCATTAGATGGTAGTGGAAAAAAAGAGCGAGTTACGCCACAACAATATGCTGGTTTTAACCGTTATCACATGGACGCGAAAGGTCAGTGGGCTATTCACAGCCATTCAAGCTTTGACACACCAACAACAAAGCGACTTGTTGCGTTAAGTGATCATCAAACTCAGCGTACCATGCTAAAAAATAAGGCATTAAAAGCAAAATTAGCGCAATTAAGTTTGGGCCAAACTGAGTTTTTTCAAGTGGAAGCGCGTGATGGCGTTAAGCTAGACGGTTACATTACCAAACCAGCCAATTTTGACGAAAATAAGCAATACCCAGTGATATTCTATGTCTATGGTGAACCGGCAGGTCAAACCGTCAAAGACAGTTGGCGCGGTAACTCATTTATGTGGGATCAATTATTAACTCAGCAAGGCTTCATCGTTGCTTCAATTGATAATCGTGGTACTAAAGCCCCGAAAGGTCGAGCTTGGCGTAAATCGATTTATGCAAAAGCAGGTGTGGTCACCTCACGAGATCAATCAGATGCACTAAAAGCGATGGCAAAGCGCTATCCATTTATTGATACTAAGCGTGTTGGTATTTGGGGGCATTCCGGTGGCGGTTCAATGACGTTAAATATGCTATTTAGATACCCTGAACAATATCAAGTTGGCATTGCAACTGCACCTGTGCCAGATATCCGTTTATACGATACGATTTATCAAGAGCGTTATTCTGGGCTATTAGAGGATAACAAAGAAGCTTATGAGCAAAGTGCGCCAATCACCCATGCTAAAAACCTACAGGGTAACTTACTGCTTATTCACGGCACGGGCGATGACAATGTGCATTACCAAGGTAGTGAACGTTTGATTAATGAATTAATTAAACATAATAAGCAATTTGAGTTTATGTCTTATCCTAATCGTAGCCATTCATTACGAGAAGGGGAAGGGACAACGCTTCACTTAAAAACAATGATGACTAACTACTTTAAGCGTCATTTGCAATAAGCTTTGAATCTTGTTGGGATTTTCAATAGCAGCAAAGGATCCTGAATAACACATTTTCAGGATGACGCTTAATTGTTGTCCCAACATACTGGACTACAAAGTTATTTAGAGGTTCGTTAAAACTTCAACCGTCGTCATTCAAGCATGCTTTTAGCCAGAATCTTTTTCTTAACAACTAAGTGGGCCCCTGAATAACATACTTTCAGGGGCTCACTTATTTAGCGTCTAAGTATGTAATAACTCCACAGTTGTCGTTGTGAGTTGTTTTTTCCTTTATTCGGTGGTCTTTGTCTTATTCTCTTCTATGCTTAAATTAGAGCCTGAGGAGGATAGGGATATTATGACGCAGTCACTTTACACTTCACTTGTTAGCAAAGTTATTTTTCCACTTCATGAATCGTTAAAATCTCATCATTCTGTTTCGGTTCGGCAATCATTGGAGCGCTCTCAATGGCAATCTAAGCAACAGATATTCGCTGAACGCGATCAACGTTTAGCACGTTTTATTGATAAGGTTTATAACGATGTGCCATATATAAATCAATTATTTAATGATTTGTGTTTAACGCCGGAGGATGTGTGTCAAAGTGATGAACTAACCAAGTTGCCTTTTATGACCAAAGAAGTCATAAAACAAAATTTCGATGAACTGATATCTGTTAATGCAGGTCCCTTGAGCAAGGGCAATACCGGGGGATCATCGGGTAGCCCACTGACCTTTATGTTGGGCAAAAACAGAGTTAGTCACGATGTTGCTCAAAAGTGGCGAGCGACGCGTTGGTGGGGAGTTGATATTGGTGATAAAGAGTTGGTTGCATGGGGCTCACCGATTGAGCTTGGGGCCCAAGACAAAGTGCGTCAATGGCGAGACGGTTTACTCCGAACCGAGTTAATGCCTGCATTTGATTTAACCGAGCGTAGCATTGAGCAATTCATTCACCGCATTGTGTTCCGCAAACCTGCGATGCTTTTTGGCTACCCATCTGTTTATGAAGTCATTGCTAAACAAGCCAGAATGAAAAAGGTGCGCTTAGATAATTTAGGAATAGAAGTCATATTTGTTACATCTGAACGTCTTTATGATCATCAACGTGAATTAATCGAGTCTGTCTTTGGCTGTCCTGTAGCAAATGGTTATGGTGGGAGAGACGCTGGCTTTATTGCCCATGAATGTTCGAGAGGTGGCATGCATTTATCAGCAGAAGACATTATTGTTGAGATTGTAGACTCTGCTGGAAATCCCCTTCCTGATGGTGAATCTGGTGAAATAGTCATAACCCATCTCGCGTCCGAGGACTTTCCATTTATCCGCTACCGCACTGGAGATATTGGCTGCTTATCGACAGCTAATTGTCCTTGTGGTCGTGGGTTACCGATGTTGGAGTCAATTGAAGGGCGCAGTACGGACTTTGTGATTGCTCAAGATGGCACTATGATGCATGGTTTAGCATTAATTTATATTTTACGTGAAATTGAAGGGATTAAAGAGTTTAAGGTTGTCCAGCAATCGATTGATTTAACAGATGTGTTTATTGTTCCTGAGCAAGGTGGATTAAGCGATGCAATGTCCAGTGCTATTACTCAAGGGTTCAAAGCAAGACTCGGCCAAGGTGTGGAGATTAATATTCAATTAAGTGAGGCCATTGTGGCTGAAAAATCAGGAAAGTATCGTTACATTATTAGTCATGCTATTGATTGAAACTTGTTCAGCAGTTAGCTGCTGACAAGTTCATTGATATTGTATTTTTCGATCAATGCGTAAAGCGTTGGCCGAGTAACTCCTAACTGTTCAGCGGTCTTTGACATATTACCATTGCATAGCTCATAAGCACTGACAATTGCTTTACTTTCTGCTTGTGCACGCACGTCCCTTAATACAATGATATTATCTTGTGTTGAGGCGTTAAGACCTAACTCAAGTTCATCAATGTAGTTATTATCTGACATTATCACTGCGGATTTTATTTTATTTTGTAATTCGCGAATATTTCCTGGCCAAGAATAGTTCATTAGGGCATTAATAGCCTCTGGTGTGAATCCTTTAATCTTTGCGTTTAGCTCTTCATTAAACTGTTTTAAGATAGTTTTAGAAAGTAGAATGATGTCACTATCTCGCTCTCTAAGGGCTGGGATATTAATACAAATCTCATTGATTCGATAGAATAGATCTTCACGAAAGAACTCTTGGTTAATCATTTCTTCCAAGTTTCGATGTGTCGCACAGATCACTCTAATATCAATCTCTATTTCTTGGCGACCGCCGATCCGTTCAATTAACCGCTCCTGCAAGAAGCGTAGCATTTTGGCCTGTAAATTAAGAGGCATATCACCGATTTCATCTAAGAATAAAGTGCCTCCGTGTGCACATTCAATCTTCCCTTTCGTTTGTTTGTGAGCGCCCGTAAATGCACCTTTTTCATAACCGAAGAGTTCGCTTTCTAGTAAATTTTCAGGTATTGAGGCACAATTTATTGCGATAAAAGGTTTATTTTTCCTATCGCTTAATTGGTGGATTGCTTTGGCCAAAACCTCTTTACCTGTGCCACTCTCTCCGAGCAATAATGTGGTGATATTATTTTTAGCAATTCGCTCTACCATTTTGATTACACGTTGCATTGGCTGGCTTGAACCGATGATATTGTTGACGGACGGGGCGAGTAGGTTTAATCGTCGGTTTTCTTCTTCAAGTTGGTAAAGGTGCAACGCACGGGTGAGAAAATGAATTAAAATATCGGGTTCAACAGGCTTTTGGAAAAAGTCTGTTGCACCCAGTGCAATAGCCTTGACCGCATTTTTTCGATCATCATTGCCTGTGATAACGATTACTTTGGTATGGGGGGCAAAACTTAATATAGCCGTTAGTGTAGCGAGCCCCTCGCTGGCATTGGTGGGGTCAGGTGGTAAGCCTAAATCCAGTGTTACAACCGTAGGCGCGTGTAAACGCATTTGTGCCATGGCACCGGTTTGGTTCTCAGCAGTGATAATGTCAAAATCGCTTAAGCTCCATTTTAATTGCTTTAGAATGCCGGGGTCGTCATCGATAACTAAAATTTTAGGCTTTATTTGACTCATAATACGAATCCTTGTTGGGCACGAGTTCGGACTGCTGGGGAATTAATAAATTAATGCATGTCCCTTGGTGTTCAATGCTATCTATCTCTAGTTGACCACCAATGTCTTCGATATAGTGTTTGGCTTCGTAGGCTCCAATTCCCATCCCAGCGTTTCCTTTTGTTGTATCAAAAGGCTTGAAAAGGCGATGTTCAATAAAGTCTTGGGTCATGCCAACGCCGCTATCTTTAATAGAGATAATCCAATGCTTTACGGTTTGCTTTAACGCAATAGTGACAGAGTGATTTGCCATTGATTCTTTACTCAGACTAGATTCCCCTTCAATAAGACTAGCGTGACAAGCATCTTGAGCATTTTTTATTAAGTGCAATATAATATTAGTCAACTTTTCAGGTTCTAGGTATAAATTTGGTGAAGGGTTAGTGCCCTCGTTTACGTCAATTATGAGTTGTGGAACGGGTGTGTAACTAACTTTGTTAATAATTTCTTTGAGGAAAGATTTTAAGTTAATTGAACTTCGCTGTTGCTGTTGGGATTGTTTGGTTCGTAGCTGAGAGAGCATATTATTGATTTTTTTACTGGCGTGTTCGATGGTTTCAAAAGTGTCATCAATAAACTCTGGGTTATGTTTAAATTTTTGTGCATTAGCTGAGGTTAATTCTAATTGTGCGGCAATATTCTTTAAATCATGGACTAAAAACGCTGACATACGATTAAATGCTGTGAATTGGCTAGCTTCCAATATTGCTCTGTTGGCTTGGTTTAGTGCTAAAAAGTTGGCAAGCTGTTGGCCTGCGGTGAACAGTAAATCCCGATCTTCATAGTTTACGATTTCATTATGGCTAGGCCTAGACAAAAGAAAGTAACCAAATAGGGCATTTTGATGAATAATGGGGACGACGATTTTTAGCGAGCAATTTAATACAGCGTCTAATCCCGTCAGTTGCTGTGGGTAAACTTCGGGATAGCGCTCATATTCGTCAATATCAATAATCCATTGTTTATCATCTTTTTGATAGCTTGCAATGAAGTCTACCCATTTTGACTCAGTCGTAAAATTATCGAGCGTGGTAGCATTGCACATTATCGGTTTGTCTTTTTTTATAATGAATAATGCGCCATGTTTCATCTTAAATAATTGAGTAATAGCATTAATGGCGACATATTTGTAATCTGTACTAGAGTCTTCAGATAAGCTGTTGTTTAAGTTTATCCACTGTTGTCGATAGTTGTAACGGTTAGCAAAAAAGTGCTTATCTATAAATACTTTAATCTTATTCTTAAGTGGCTGGTTAATAAATAGCAATACTAAAATAGCCAAAGCTAAAATAGTGAAGAGTAATTGAGATACGACCCCCCAATGCCCGCCATTTATTTTTAAGTAGTAGCCCGTAGCACCCATAGTGAGTAGGTAAAGGGAGATGCCCAGCAATAGAGTGGAGTGGAACACAACTTCGCGTGATATAAATATGCGCAAGCCTAATGACTCTTGACGCTTAATACCAATGACTAATATAGGGCTAAGGAGTATATAAAATGCGCCTCTGAGCCAAAACATGTCTAAGTTTATCTGTGATAATAAAACTGCACTAGAGTATAAGATAAGGTCGAAAATAGCGAAGCCTGCAATGGTGAAAGCTAATGGTTTGAATCCCCATTTAAACTCGCTGCTGCCTTGGCGGTAAAGGTACTCGATCATGATTAATAATGCGATTGATTGTGTTAGTTGAGCGATAAAAATGAGTTGAGTTGGTATGAGGTACAAATAAACATTAAGGGTTAAACAGAACAAACTAAAAATGATCAGAAAGTAAAACAAAGAGAATTTATTTCTGGTGGCAATTAGTGACAAAAACTTGTTTTTTTTGAGCAATAAGTTAATACAGAGCAAGCCTAATAGAAGGTTCTTAACCGTCTCAAATATGAAAGAAAAAATTAGAGGCTTTTGACTCTGAATTGAGTAGCTGGTGAAAAAACACCAGGTTGCAGTTGCTATAACTGCCATAAACAGGATCTTTGAATTTAACTGTTTAATCGAAGTGGTGGACATTAAAAGAAGGAGCAAGAGAAAGCATCCTCCTGCGATTAGGTAACTAAAAAAACCAACACTTTCCATTGCTTAACTCTTATTAAGTAACATTGTTACTTTAGTATCTAGTTTTTTTATTTTATCAATGGCTTGGGTAAGTAATAACTCGAGCTCCTTACTTGTTTCACTTTGTTTCGTTGGAGCACGTAACGCAGGTTGAACGATAGGGTTTTGTTCAACTTTAGCCGACTGAAATGCTGTTGTCATATTGAGCTCGTTCGACATCTCTTTCAACACGGTATCGATGGCTTCAACATTAAAGTGCTTTAATTCTTCAATAAAGCCAAATAACATTAACCTATCCATAAATAGGTTAATCATCCTTGGGATCCCTTGAGTTTGGTGATGAATGATTGAAAAGGCTGTAAATGATATTAATGAGTCACCTTGCCATCCTGCTTGCTTCAATCTGTGATTAATATAATGGCGTGTTTCTTCTTGAGTTAATGGTGCGAGATGGCATGAGGCAATGATTCGCTGTCTAAACTGCTCCATGCCTGGAGCTTGAATGATAGTGCGTAGCTCGTTTTGCCCTAACAGAAAACTTTGAAATAAAGGCATGTTACCGATTTGAAAGTTTGACAGCATCCTGAGTTCTTCGACGGATTCCGCTGGAAGGTTTTGGGCTTCATCAACTAATAAAACGGCTCGCTTGCCTTGCTCATTTAATGCAATTAAAAACTTCTCAATACTTTGTAGGATGGCTGTTTTATTTCGTTCAACAACATTTATTTTGAATGCTGCTGCAATCATTTCTAATAGTTCAAGCGGCTCTAGTAATGTAGTGACTAGTTGAGCGGCGACAATATTCCCTCCGTCAACGTCATCAAGTAATGCTCTAGCAATGGTCGTTTTACCAGTTCCAATGGCACCTGTAATCACAATGAACCCTTCTTGCTGTGATAGGCCATACTTCAAGTAACTCAGTGCTTTCTTATGTAGTTCACTTGAGAAAAAAAATAAGGGGTCAGGACTCAACTGAAATGGCTTGCTCTTTAAACCATAAAATTCAAGATACATAGGATTAAAACCTCATTGAGAGCGAAAGCATGATTCGTTGCTCTTTATATTGTTGGTTGCTTTCAAAATCTCGGTCTAACTCTGTTAGCTGTAATTGGACCCCTATTTCCGGACTTAATGAGCGTTGGTAGCTTAAGCTAAGTCGCGTATCATCAAATCGAGGCAATAACTGCTCCTCATCTTCAAGTTGAAATTGACTAATGCTACTTGAAAATTCGATACTATCTCGTTGTGAAAGCAGGTAATTAAAGCGCAAACCAACAAAGAGTTGATCTCTTTCTTGATCCGTTTGCAAGTTGGTCTGAGTACTCGAAATAAAATTAAAATGTGTAAGTAGTTTACGTTTCTGATAGCTGATGCTAGCGGTATAACGCTTATCTAAATAGGTGTTATTTTGTAAGTCTGGGGTGAGTTCTTGCTGCGGAATGAGTTGTTGACCTGCACCTAGGGTTGGAGATGGGTCAGAGGTAAACTCACACTGATCTAGAGTAAAAGGTTCAAGTGTTGGGCAAATTAAATTATCAGTTGGTGATTCGTCAAGGCTCGATAGACGGTAGCTAATAATTTGTTCAGTATAAGCGACTTTGGTAACAATACGTTTCTTTCTGTGGTTAAAACTAAAGGAATAAGCATCACCGAAAAAACGCTTTTTAGTACTAATTTCAAACGAGGTTCTTCGGCTAGGGTGCCAAGCTAACTCAGCACTGATGTGGTCTTCGTTGTTGTCATCTAAGGCCCAGTTATAGGCAAGTTTAATATCCGTTTTTGAGCTAGGTTGCCAACGAATACCTGAGCCATAACTCGCATAATTCAAGTGTGGTGCCCCCCCTCCAATAACATCATAGTCTTCCTTTGCATATTGCAGGTACAAAGATGTAGTAGAGGTTAGGCCAAAACCAAGGTTTGCTCGGTAGTTATTGAGTTTTTGTTTGGTGAGAGAAGAAAAGCCTTGTCCACGTCGTTCACTTTCTGTCTGCCTTGCTGACAATCGCCAATAGCTATGTTTAAAGAAGCGCCCATTACTTAGCGTTAATTGAGTAGAATAAGCATCTGTATCATCGAGTAATGATTGCTCAGCGTTAGTCACTTGATCCGCTTTTATTTTGTCGGCGGTTAAGTTGAAGTTATAGTCTAAAAAACGTCCTAAACGCGAATTGAAATTGGAGTTTATTTTATAATTTGTAATATCAGTTTGCGCTGCACCCGAGAGTATATCATCACCACTATTACCTGACGTTAACGTTGATGCAAAACGCCCTTTTTGAGTCGATAATTTGATAAGGAGCTGATCATCAATCAACTTGAAAGTGGTTGAGGCGAGATAATTACTGAAGTCCTGATCAAGTTGGTGAAATGTTTGATATTTTAGCTTTGTATATTGGTAACTTAAATTTGTATCAAGCAACATACTTCGACTATTAAGTGCTAATGCAGCGACTAGTTGATTCACGTTGTCAGACTCTATTTGCTGGGTGTCGCTTCGGTTAAAAAGGTTATCTGAATAGAGTTGAGACATCGACACTCTAGGGGTTACTTTTAGCTCGGCATTAACCGGTAAGGCCATAGAGAACAATACTAAAACAGAAATCTTAATTGGGTTTTTAGATGCCATACCTTTATAAACCATAATAATTTCCATAACCGTAGCCGTAGCCGTAATTCTGAAAGCTATTTTCAGCACTTTTGTTTAAAACAAAACCTATAGCCATCTCTTTATCGAGTAACTTAACCGCTTTGGTGATGTTGCTTGTAGGGGTTTTATTTTCTTCGACGACAATTACAGCCTGACCACTGACACTTGCTAAAACTTGTGTTTCGCTCACTCCGATTAAGGGAGGTGAGTCGAGCAAAATAATCCGGTCTGGATAGCGGGAAGCTAATTCTTGCATCAACTCTTCCATACGAACACTTGAAAGAAGCTCGTGGGTCAAATGGTGGCGACTACCTGCGGGTATTAACGTTAACTTATCAATGTTTGTGTGGTAGATAACTTGTCCTATGTCACTCACATTTCCTAATAGATAATCGACTAAACCACTTGTCGAGTCATACCCTAACTCTGCTCCAATACTCGGATTAACCACGTCCGCATCAATTAATAATACGGTTTTATCTTGCTCTAAAGCCATACTTAAGGCGAGATTGATTGATGTGAACGTTTTTCCCTCATTGGGGTGTGTACTAGAAATAAGTACAATATTTGAATTGGTTAATAAGTTAGAGGCCTTACCAAAGGCGTTTGTCAGAATTTTTCGTTTAATAAAACGGTACTCTTCATTTGTTCTGCTTCGCTCTGTACGGTTTGTGACCATCGACTTTCTGGCTAACTCGTTCAAATCAATGGTTATAGTGTGTGCATGTGGCGGCGTAACGCCATGCTCTTCTTCATTTGAGTTATTGGTTAATGATGTTGAATTAGTGCTTTCAGGTTTACCCTTGGAAAGGGCCTTTTCAATTGTACTCACTGTAACACTCCTTGAGCAAAAACTCGCAAATCAGGCAATAAAGCATTGGTGATATCTAACGCAATAATTGCTGCATAAAAAAGAAATAAAAGACTCAAGAGGCCAATGAAGGTAATATTTTTAGTTCTACGCTCACGATTGAAGCCTCGAGTATCAGTATGAGAAACAGCACCAAGTACTGGATACCCAGTTAACTGGCTTAGCTGAAATGGGCTCATAATGACTGAGTTTAATTGGCTTGTAATAAAAGCAATTCCGACCCCTGCGGCAATCGAGCCAACTAAAGCGATAGTGTAAAAGAGGCTCCTATTTGGCCCCGTGGCTTGTTCATCGGCTCGGGGTGGGTCAATAACCTTAAATTGAATATTATCGACAGATTTTTCAGCTCGCTCACCAAGTAGTGCTGTTTCTCGTCGCTTTAAAAGTTCTTCATATTTTTGCTTGGTAATATTGTATCCACGGTTTAATGCCATTAGTTGGGATTCAATCTCGGGAATTAAATGAATTTTGTTCCTTAAGTCCATTAACTTATCTTTAAAATTATCAACTCTAACTTTAATTGCCACTAAGCGGCTTTCTAAGTTGATAACGTTAAGGCGCATTTCTTGAAATACAGGGTTATGGTCTAATGATTGGCCCAGCGAGCTGTTGTTGACGCTAGCTATATCTAGCATTTCTGATATCTCTTCCTCCCTGAGTGCTTGCAATGAGTCGACTCGAGCTCTTAATTCTTTGACATCAGGGTGTTCGTTGGTGTACTTCATTGTCAGCTGATCTAAATTAGCTTGAAGCTGATTTATCCGCTCATCGTAAGAGGTAGAGAAGTTACGCTTTTGGCTCGGAGTTAATAGTCCAAAGGTGGGTTGCTCACCGGCCAGTTGAGCGCGGGCAGCTTGAAGCTGAAGCTCGATTTCTCTTTGTTCTAGTTTTGCCTTTTCTAACTCTTGTTCATATTGTGCTAACGTTGGGTAATAACCTGAGTTGTTTCCTGAAATAAAGCTCCCATTTTTCTGTTTAAACTCGGTTAAGCGTTGTTCGCTTTCTAATAATCGATTTTCATATTCCGCAATCTCATCACTAAGAAACTGCTTGGCTACTTTGGCTTCATCTCGTGACTGACCAACTGTATTTTCGACGAATACTTTTAACACCGCTTGAACAACGTGAGTAGCTTTTATGGGGTCATCACCAGTATAGATAATGGTATACAGGTTTTCTTTATTGGTTCTAGCTAACCTAATATTTGATTTTAATTGATCAATCAATCGATCAAATTCTTGTTGGTTATTTGCTAATATATCTAGGTCGACCATTCTGAGAATTCGTTCTAAATTAGGGCGACTCAGTAATGTCTTTTCCATTAAGCGTATCTGTTGGGTTGGGTTATTACTAATGGTCAACCCTCGTAATAAAGGCTTTAATAAAGATTGAGTGTCAACATATACACGTGCAGTCGCACGGTACTTGTCAGGCATGATAGTAATGGCCACCCAGCTACTCATTGATATTAACCAGGCAAAAATAATGATATAGCGCTTTTTTAACCAAATGCCTTTAACAATACTCTGTATTTGCTCGAATAGTTCTTGCATGTTTGTTTCTCTCTTTCACTGTTAGAGCGATTGAGTCAATATAAGATATAGAATGTTTGTTGCTTTGCTTGTTAAAACCAAGCTTCAGGAATAATGATAATATCGCCTGGTAACACATCGGCATTGGCCGATATATCTCCATCTTTGACTAAGTCATCAAGCAAAATGAGGTAGGTGTTCTCTTGATTATTGACCACTCTAATGAGTTTTGCTTGATTTCCGTTAGCAAACTCAGTTAATCCCCCAACAGCAACCATAACATCGAGTAATGTCATATTTTGGCGATAGTTGATTGACTGTGGATTCATGGCCTCGCCGACAATGCGAATTTGTTCACTAAAAGGTCCGACAAAATTAGATACTGTCACCGTAACAATAGGCTCGCGAATAAAGCGGCTCAACTCTTTTTCAATATCTCTGGCTAGCATTGTCGGTGTTTTGCCTGAGACTGGAATATCTTCAACCAAAGAAGTGGTAATTTTGCCATCAGGACGTACTAGAAACTGTCCTGATACTTCGGGGTTTCGCCAAACAAAAATGTTAAGGGAGTCTCCGGGTCCAATAAGATATTGGTAGTTATCGACAGATGTTGTGAGTGATGGGTAAGTTGTTGCATTACTCAAAAGAGGTAAGTTGCTACACCCGGTTAGTAAGGTTAATGTTAGGTTGGATGCGATGATTAATTTTGTGATCCCAAAATGTTTCTTGTTCATAATAATTATTCCATGTTTTATAAATAAACAATCTAATTCACCCTAATGCACTGTTTTGATAGTGCTTAAAAGGTGTATAACAAGCTTCACCAATGCCTAATGTAGTGATACCAATATTCATTAATATCCTGATCATTTGTTAAGGGCTAAACGAATGATAGCTACGTTATTTACTATCGATGAAGGGCAACCACATATGCTAATAAATGCCTTGCTCTAATTCGTTTGAACACATTACAAAACTGTTCACTTTATTAACCGAGTTGGTATTAGTTAAAGTCACTAGTCGCTTTAAAATCTATGAGATGAACCCCGATCTTTTAGTCAATGATTCACATCCCACCATTGTTCAATATCCCGAACTTTTTTAATTTTTTTATGCCGGAAGAGGATAATTCACCCTTTATTTTCAATACATTTTAAAGTTAGACGATGAATTTAACTTCGTCTAGGAAACAGGAATAACTTTATTTTTAGAAAAGTTATCGATGAGAAGAAAAGACCAAAAATATGCACTACGCTTAATATATTTAACACCGACTTAACATTATCATTTAGCTCATATAAAGACGTTATTGTTCATGAAAGGAGATTGATAAATGCCAAAAGTAGATCCTGGTTACCTTAATAAGAATGGTAAGGCATTGATTTTACTTGAAAGTGTTATTATCGTCATTTCAATGATTATGACAATGGAGCTAACATCATATGTTTTTGAAAAGCCATTCACCTCTCAAGAACTGATCTTTAATACGTTTTATATTGTATTTTCTTTTATGTTTGCAGCACAGTTTTTTGCACTTGCTTTAGGCTTATATAGTCGTGAGTGTCGAGAAGACTTTTTGGGTATATCTCAACGATTTCTTTTAAGTTTTCTTTTAGCATTTCTTCTCGTCATTGTTGGTTTGGCTGTGCTGGAAAACCAGAAAGGTTATGAGCCATCTTTATTTATGTCTGCTGCTGTGAGTTGTTCAATCATCTGCTTTTTACGCTACCAACTATTAAACTTTGTTGTTGCACATTCGTTTAAAAAGCGGATTCTCGTTTTAGGGGCTGGTAAAAGAGCATCAATTATTGAGCGAAGAATGAGACGAGAAGTTGATCGGCGACAAGTGGAAATAGTGGGTTTTGTTCGCTTTGATGGAGACTGTGAAGAAGAGCTTTGTCGCGATAAATTATTAACACTTGAAGGTTCTGTGGACCAGTTTGCCCAGAAGCATAATATCGAAAAAATTGTTGTTGCCTGTGATGAGCGACGTAATAATGTTCCTTATGAAGCTCTCTCAAAATGCAAATTAAAAGGCATTGATATCGTTGATATCCTCTCGTTTGTTGAGCACGAAACTGACCAACTTGCAATTGATCTTATTTATCCAGGTTGGGTGATCTATTCGCAGGCTTTTCAAGGGCCAACACGAATGAATGCCTTTTATCATCGCGTATTTAATACCATATTAGCGTTTTGCATTTTATTGTTTAGTTGGCCTTTTCTTATCTTAGCTATTATCGGAATCAAGATTGAGGATGGATTACTTGCGTCGGTGTTTTACCAGCAAGTGCGAGTGGGTTTAAATGGGCAATTATTTACAATTTATAAGTTACGCAGCATGCGAGAGAATGCCGAGGCTGGAGGGGCGGTCTGGGCAAAGGAAAACGATGACCGGACGACAGTTGTTGGTCGGTTTATAAGAAAGTATCGAGTTGATGAATTACCCCAGTTATATAATGTCATTAAAGGGGATATGGGTTTTGTCGGACCTAGACCAGAACGACCTGAATTTGTTGAACAATTAGCGGTAAAAATTCCTTTTTACAATGAGCGTCATCATGTCAAGCCAGGGTTAACGGGCTGGGCTCAACTACGTTATCCTTATGGCGCAAGCGAAACAGATGCATTGGAAAAACTTAAATTTGACCTGTATTACGTTAAAAACCGTAGCTATTTATTCGATCTATTAATCTTATTAAGAACAATAGAGATCGTAATTTTCTCTAAAGGTAGCCGTTAATAGCACCGTTTAATTTGGGGAAATTGAATGAGTAAAGCAATAACTAATGCGATGACGGTGGATGTTGAAGACTACTTTCAAGTGTCTGCTTTCGCCAAGCATTATCCTCATAGCCGATGGGATTCACAACCATTAAGAGTTGAGAAAAATACTCAGCGCTTACTCTCTTTATTTAATAAACATCAAATAAAAGCAACTTTTTTTACCTTGAGCTGGGTCGCTGAACGCTGCCCTAATTTGATTAAAGAGATTGTTGCTCAAGGGCATGAGTTAGCTTCACATGGGCATTGGCATCAACGAGTGAGTGAACTATCACCCCAAGAGTTTAAACAAGACCTTTATCGCTCTAAAAGCATACTTGAGCAGGTGTCAGGAGTTGAGGTGATGGGCTATCGAGCACCAAGCTTTTCTATCGGCGATGAAAACTTTTGGGCCTTTGAGATAATTCGTGAGCTAGGATTTAGGTATAGCTCAAGCACCTACCCTATAAAGCATGATCATTATGGGGTGCCACAATGGCCTAGGTTTTCATATCAAGTAATTGATGAATTGATAGAGATTCCAGTGACTACATTAAAGCGCTATTGCAAAACTTGGCCTATTGCTGGTGGAGGTTATTTTCGTTTAGCTCCTTATCAGTTAAGTCGGTGGGCATTAAAACAATTTCATCTTCAAGAGCAGCGTGCGGCGGTTTTTTATGTACATCCGTGGGAGTTAGACCCACAGCAACCCCGCACCTGCGGTGTGGGTTATAAGACGAGGTTTAGACACTACCTTAATTTGGATAAAGTTGAACAACGTTTAGGCTGCTTATTAACGGATTTTAACTGGTCAACAATGAAAAATGTCTATCAAACAGATCTTCAATTAATTAAATAAGGTTAGCTTCATGACAGGGATGATAAAGACACTTTCAATGGTTGATTCAGTGCAATGGGATTCTTACGTCAAACAACACCCTAAAGGTACATTTTATCATTTAAGTGGCTGGAAAGAGGCGATTGAGTTTGCTTTAGATCATCGCTGTTATTACTTATATGTTACACAAGACGAACAAATTAAAGCTGTACTACCTTTAGTGCTCCTCGATAGTGTCCTGTTTGGACGTTCTTTAGTCTCGACCCCTTTTTGTATCCACGGTGGGGTACTAGCTGATGAAGAGTGTTATCAAGCTCAGTTAATTGAATTTACTAAAACACTCGCTAACGAGTTAAACGTCGAATTTGTTGAATTTCGTATTGCAGACTCAATGGATAGTGAGCGATTCGGGCTTGCTACTCCGGCACAAGAATCTCATGCTTTGTTTGGGTGTGAGATTGCTAATTCAGATGAAGCGATTCTAGCCTCAATCAAGAAGAAGCAGCGCGCGGTAATTCGTCAATCTATGAAGTCGAATTTATCCTATAAAATTGAGGATAATATCGATAATTTATTCGATATTTACTCTCAGAGTGTACGCAATTTAGGGAGCCCGGTTTTTTCCAAGAAATTTCTTCAACGCTTATTTGAAAACTTTAGCAAACAATGCGATGTATTAACGGTTTATTCAGGGGCGCGACCAGTGTCCAGTGTCATGAGTTTTTATTATCACGGGCAAGTTATACCGCATTATGGAGGGGGGACTGTTGCTGCTCGTGACTTAAAGAGCAATGATTTTATGTATTATCAGTTAATGTGTCATGCGCGTCATAAAGGCTGTCATTATTTTGATTTTGGTCGTAGTAAAGTCGACAGTGGTGCCTATAAGTATAAAAAACATTGGGGGATGAAACCAACTCCGATGGTTTATCAGTTTTACTTAAATAACGGTGGTGCCTTACCACAACGTAACCCCAATAACCCTAAGTATGCACTAGTGATTAACTTATGGAAGCGCTTACCATTGAAAGCGAGCCAAGTATTTGGACCCATGTTGTCAAAATACTTAGGGTGAATGGCATGACACAAATGGCACAGATTAACTTAGGGGAAAAACAACAAAGTAAAAAATTGGCCCACTGCTTTTTGCTTGGCGGTCTGACATTTTTTATTTGGTTCTTACTTTTCCTACCGGTGATTAAAGAGACTGTTTCTATTTGGCTTCGCTCTGACACATTTGCTCACGGAATGCTAATTTTACCGGTGGTAGCGTGGTTGTTTTGGCAGCAAAAGCCACGATTTTATGCGTTAGAAATACGTCCGAGTAAGTCGGCTTGTGCAGCGTTAGTCGGCTTGTTGTTATTGTATATGACAGCGGACTTACTCTCGATTGATGCGATGAGGCAACTTGCTGTTTTCGCATTACTAAGTGTTAGTTTATGGTTAGTCTTTGGTGACAGTTTTGCCCGAAGCTTTAAATTTCCATTGTGCTATATTTTGTTTGCTGTCCCCATTGGCCATACATTGATTCCATGGTTACAAGTGTTAACAGCAAAAATTACTGTTTATTTTCTTCAGGTTAGTCAAATCCCTGTCTATTTTGAAGGATTATACATTACAACCCCAAACGGGGTGTTTGAGGTCGCGGTTGCTTGTTCAGGGATTCGTTATTTACTATCGACAGTCGCAGTCGGGACATTATACGCTTACCTAACCTATCGCTCTGTCCGTAAACAATGCCTTTTTGCTATCTTCGCAGTATTAATGCCTTTAATTGCTAACGGTATTAGGGCTTATCTGATTGTTCTTATAGCCCATCATTCAGAGATGAAATATGCGACAGGGGCAGATCATCTTATTTATGGTTGGCTGTTTTTTGGTCTGATTATTTTTGTGATGTTTTATGTCGGTGGTTTTTGGGCTGATCATGAAAAGGCTAAGGAGCAGAGTAAGAGTTTCCTTAATCCCGTGACTGACTTTCGCTTGGCTAAGTATAGCTATGGGTTGCCGATAATCTGTTTAATAGCATTATTATTATCGACATATCTAGTGCGTAATGTCGTGATGAAAACACCTCCTAAAATTGCAGCGGTGATGGTTAAACCTGATGGTATGGAGGGTATTGTCTCTGATGATTTAAAGTATTGGGGGATCAATTTTCGCCACCCCCTATCGCTTCTCAAAGGGCGTAGTGACAATGGTGTTGAAATTCACATCGCACAATACGCCAACAAACAATCGCAAGGTAAATTAATTACCTCGACTAATGTCATTTATCATCCCAACCTATGGAGTCTTGAAAAAAAAGAAACGAAAGAAATTCAACTGGCTAACGGAAAAATTCCCTATGTTGAACTAAGCTTAGTTAGAGCTAACGGTCAACGAAGAACCATTTTTTACTGGTATCACATTGACGGTATCAATAATAACAACAAGAGCTGGGTAAAGTTAAATCAAGGCATTAATTTATTATTAAACAATGAAGTGGCAGGTTATTTTATTGCTATTTCTGCTGTTGATGATTTTACACAACAAGCTCCACAAAAATTGATGTCATGGCTTCAAGTTAATGGGGAAAAAATAAGGTTTGAATAATGACAGAGAAACCTATTCATGTTGTACATATCTTGTATCGTTTTGCTACAGGAGGATTGGAGAATGGACTGGTTAACTTAATTAATCAGCTTACCTTTGGTCAATTCCGACATTCAATTATTTGTATCACAGATTATGATGATGAGTTTACGCAACGTATTCAACGTGATGACGTTAAGCTTATTACTCTCAATAAAAAATCGGGTTCAAATTTTGGTTATTTGTTGACATTAAGAGCACATCTAAAATCACTTTCGCCTACGATTATTCATAGCCGAGGTATCGCCGCTTTAGAGGCGCAATTGGCGAGTCTTGGTATGTCTGTTGTTCGCATACATGGTGAGCACGGTTGGGATAGTGAGTCGGCAAAACACAATGTTAAACATAACTTTTTAAGACGTTTATTAAAACCTTTAATCCATCAATACGTTGTGCTCTCTGCTGAGGGCGAAGAATTTATTTTGCAACATATTAAAGTGAGTGCTGGTATTGTGGAGCGGATTTGTAATGGTGTAGATACCGAAAAATTTACTCCTGTTCAAACCTCTACACCGGCGTCATCCAATATCACCATCACAACGGTTGGCCGCTTAGCAGCGGTAAAAAACCAACAGTTACTAATTTCAGCGGTAGCCCAATTAATAGCAGAACAGCCAACGCTTGGGCTGAGTTTACAGCTCGTCGGAGAGGGTGAATGTTTTGATGTTTTACAGCAACAAGTTACTGAGTTGGCGCTACAGGCGCATTGTGATTTTCTCGGTGATCGTAGTGACATAGCTTCTATCTTATTGAGCACAGATATTTTTGTTTTACCATCCTCGGCTGAGGGGATCTCAAATACAATTCTTGAAGCGATGGCCTGTGGTGTCCCTGTTATTGCGAGCAAGGTGGGGGGCAATGTTGAGTTGGTAAAGCATGGTCAGACTGGATTGTTATTTCCAAGTAATAATATTGACGATTTAAAAAGCTGTTTGTTGAGCTACATTCAAGATCCACCATTACGTGAAGCACATGGGAAACAAGCGCGGAAGCGGGCGGTTAATCAATTTAGCTTAAGTAAAATGATTAATCAGTATCAAGCATTATATTTATCGTTGGCCAATATAAATACTAGGGTGTGATATGTGCGGAATAGCAGGGATCTTTGACTTACAAACAGCATCTACGATCAAACAAGATATTTTACAAAAAATGAATGATATCCAAAGTCATCGTGGCCCTGATGATGATGGCTTTTATATTGAACAAGGAATTGGCTTAGGCCATCGACGTCTATCAATTATTGATTTAGCTGGTGGACACCAACCGATGTTCAATCTTGATAAAAGTATCGGTATTGTATTTAACGGTGAAATTTATAACTTTGCTGACTTAGCCCAGGAGTTACGGGAGCTTGGTTACCCGCTGGTGACCAATGGTGATACAGAAACCATCATTTATGCTTGGCAAGAGTGGGGTGAGCGTTGTGTTGAAAAACTGCGTGGAATGTTTGCTTTTGCAATATGGGATAGCAGAAATGGCTCATTATTTTTAGCGCGTGACCGTCTAGGCATTAAACCCCTTTATTACGCATTGTTAGATAATCAGCAATTAATTTTCGGGTCCGAGTTAAAGGTACTAAAACAACACCCAGATTGTCCTCGTATCTTAAACAACCAAGCTATAGAGGATTATTTTTCGTTTGGTTATATCCCAGAGCCTAAATCGATTTATCAAGGTGTGTCTAAACTTGCTCCCGGGCATACATTACTATTTGTTCGTGGCCAGTCAGCGCCTGAACCTAAGCAATATTGGGATGTTGAATTTGAATCGTTACAACACCAAGCGGAGCAAACTAAGAGCACATTAGTAGAGAAACTAAAGCAAGCTGTTGACATCAGAATGGTATCCGAGGTTCCACTTGGCGCGTTCCTTTCTGGAGGAGTCGATTCATCTTCAGTTGTTGCAATGATGGCGGGTTTACAAGATGACGCAGTTAACGCTTGTTCAATTGGCTTTGATGTGGAAGGTTTTGATGAAACGGACTATGCAAAGAAAGTCGCATCACGCTACCAAGCAAGCCACAGAGTTAAGATGGTTGACAGTGATGATTTTGAATTGATTGACCAGCTAGCTCATATTTATGATGAACCTTATGCTGATAGCTCAGCGTTACCTACCTATCGTTTGTGCCAGATGACAAAAGAGCATGTCACTGTGGCTTTGTCTGGTGATGGTGCAGATGAGTTAATGGCGGGTTATCGTCGCTATCAGTGGCATTTAAAGGAGCAAAAGATAAGGGAGCTTGTGCCTTTAGCCATACGAAAACCAATATTTGGTCTCTTAGGGCGAATATACCCGAAGCTGGATTGGGCCCCCAAGGTTTTACGCGCTAAGACGACATTTCAGTCGATGTCATATGACTGGATTGAAGGCTATCACAATAGCATGTCAATTCTAAGAAGTGATGAACGTTCACGACTTTTTAGTGAAGCGTTTTCCAAGGAACTGGCTGGTTACAGTAGTTTGGAAGTATTTAAGCAACACGCACAGCAAGTGGAAAATTCAGACCCTCTATCCCAAGTGCAATACATTGATATGAAGACCTACTTAGTTGGTGACATTCTCACCAAAGTTGACCGAGCTAGCATGGCTAATTCATTAGAGGTGCGCGTTCCTATTTTAGATCATCACTTTGTGGAATGGAGCGCAACGATTGCACCACCGTTAAGAATCCATAAAAGCCAAGGAAAAGATATCTTTAAGCAGTCTTTGGTTTCGTATCTTCCGCATGATGTTTTATTTAGGCCTAAAATGGGATTTAGTATTCCTCTTGCCCATTGGTTTCGTGGGCCATTACAAAAAAAGTTAGAAGAGGGGCTACTATCATCTCATATGCTTAATTGTGGGGTCTTTAACCCAAAAACAATACGCTGGCTAATTGATAGTCATGTTAAAGGGGTTCGTGATAATAGCGCTGCGTTGTGGACGTTATTAATGTTTGAACGCTTTTTGGCACAGGAGGCTAACGTATGAATATTCTTTATCTGTGTCATCGTTTTCCTTACCCAGCAAAAGACGGAAGCCGGGTACGCTCATTTAATATCATTAATCATTTTCAACAACAGGGGCACAAGGTTTGGGTTGCTTCAATGGTTCGTAATAGCCTGGAGGAGCAAGAAGGACAGGGGATTGCGCCCTTTTGCCATCAATATATTATGGCGCGAGTTAACGAACCTGTTCAGCAGGTCAGAATGGTGTCGAGGCTATTAAGCTTTGAACCGTCGAGCATGGGTTTTTTTTACAGTAAATCATTAGCAATACAAATCAAAAAACTCCTTAATGAGCAGAAATTTGATCTGATTTATGTGCATTGTTCCTCTGTTGCCCAATATGTTGAACAGGTAACTGACACCGCAAAAATTTTAGACTTTGTCGATATGGACTCGCAAAAATGGCTAAGCTTTACTCGCTTTAAACCTTTCCCTGTCAACATGGGGTACTGGCTAGAAGGGCGTAAATTAGAGCGGGCGGAGAAACGCTTAAGTCGTTCATTTGATATGTGTACTACGATTACCAGAACCGAGTGCGACACGCTAGATAGCTTTGAGTTAGCCCAACAAACGGACTGGTTCTCTAATGGTGTCGATGTGGATTACTTTAAGCCAATCACAACGTCTTACTCGCCACATATCATTTCGTTTATCGGCCGAATGGATTACTACCCCAATGAGCAGGCTGTTTCCTTCTTTTGCCATGAAATACTTCCTTTAATTAGACAACAAATTACTGATGTTGAGTTTTTGATCGTTGGTGCTGCACCTAGTGATAATGTAAGGGCTTTAGCCGCTATTGAGGGGGTAACTGTGACAGGCTTTGTTGATGATGTTCGTGACTATGTTCAAAAAAGTGCCGTGATGGTTGCACCATTAAAGATTGCACGAGGAACTCAAAATAAAATTTTGGAAGCGATGGCCATGGGAGTGCCGGTAGTTACTAGCTCGTTAGGGGCTAGGGGAGTTGATGGTGAAGCAGGTGAAGACTTTTTTGTGGCGCAAACGCCTGAGCAATATAGTGAACAAATTTTAAGTCTAATGAAAGATAAAATGCAGCGTTCTATCGTTGCTCAAGCTGGGCGGCAACGTATCCTTAGTAACTACAGCTGGCCCTATGTACTGAAGCGACTCGATGACATAGTTGCAACGACTATAAATCATTTTAAAAACGCTAGCGTTTAAATTACTGATAGAGGGAACTGATGCTTGTACTTCATGTGTTTGATCATACGATTCCACTTCATAGTGGCTACACCTTTCGAAGCTTAGCTATCTTACGTCAGCAACATGCGTTAGGCATTAAAACTATTCATGTGAGCTCAGCAAAGCAACTAGAACAAAAACAAAAACAAGAGCAGGTAGATGATTTACTTTTTTATCGAACCTTTGGTGGGACCTTGTCAAAAGTACCTGTCCTTAATCAGTGGGATGTGATTCGTTCGTTGAGCAAAAGAATTGAAGAGGTTGTTCTGGAACAACGTCCGCAAGTGATTCACGCTCACTCTCCTTCATTAAATGCTATCGCAGCCAGTTCTGTGGCTAAAAAATATAACATTCCATTAGTGTATGAGGTTCGTGCATCTTGGGAAGATGCAGCGGTCAGTCACGGAACGTGCCGAGAAGGATCATTACGTTACAAGGTTGGGCAATGGCTTGAGCGAACCGCACTGCATCGTGCCAATCATGTTACGACCATTTGCCATGGCTTATCTGATTACATTCATCATTGGGGAATATCGCGAAAAAATATTACTATTATTCCCAATGCCGTTGATATTACTAAATTCAATATTATCAAGTCTAAAGACGCTGAACTTATTGAACAATGGGGGCTAGAGGGAAAAACTGTATTAGGATTTCTAGGGTCTTTTTATCGCTATGAAGGGCTGCATTTATTATTGGATGCAATGCCTGCTATTTTGGCCAAAAATCCACAAGCACACTTATTGTTAGTAGGTGGAGGGCCTCAATTAGAGCAATTACAGCAGCAAGTTGAAACGCTAAAACTATCGTCTGCAGTGACATTTATTGGGCGCGTTAATCACCATGATATAAGCCGCTATTATTCATTGGTGGACTTGTTTGTGTACCCACGAGAATCTATACGATTAACTGAGATGGTGACACCTTTAAAACCTCTTGAGGCTATGGCGCAACAAGGCTTAGTGGTTGCATCAGATATAGGTGGGCACCGAGAAATGATTGAGAATGATGTTACTGGTGTGTTATTTAAGCCCGATGATCCCAACGCGATAAGTCAGGCGATTAATCGATTAATTGCGGATAAAAGTTGCTGGCCGGCGTTAAAGCAGTCGGGTTACGACTATGTCAAAGCCCAACGCAGTTGGCAGTTTAGTGTTGAGCCTATTGTTAATGTTTATGATGAGTTAACACGAGAGCCTTAATGATGAAGATAGCTTTAATTGGACCGACCCCACCACCTAATGGCGGTATGGCGATGCAAACAAAGCAGCTAGAGCAGTTTTTAATAGCCGCTAATCATGACGTTAAACTTATTGCGACAAATGCCCCTTATCCGTTTCGGTGGCTTGCCAAAATACCTATACTTCGAGCTGTGGCTCGCCTGTTTAGTTATATTATTGTCCTATATTCACAACTTAAGCACTACCAACTTATTCATTTAATGGCTAATTCTGGTTGGTCTTTTTACCTCTTTGTGATGCCGGTTGTTTATATTGCTAATCGTTATCATATCCCGGTTGTACTTAACTATCGCGGAGGTTTAGCGGAAGAGTTTTTTGCTAAAGATTGGTTCTGGATAAAAGGATGTTTAAGGCGAGTTGATAAGATTATTGTACCAAGTTCTTTTTTGCAGCAGGTTTTTGCAAAGTATCAGTTAGAGGCAGAAGTGATACCAAACATGGTCGACTTATCGATCTTTGAATTTAAAGAACCACAATTGGTTGCTAAGCCCGTACATATTGTGGTGACAAGAAATTTAGAAGCGATTTACGACAATCAAACGGCCATTAAAGGGTTTGCGGTTTTTCACCAGCAGTTTCCAAATAGTAAATTATCCATCGCAGGTTCTGGTGAGCAGGATCTGATGTTAAAAGCATTGGTCAAAGAACTAGAGTTAGAGCAAAGTGTTGAATTTGTTGGGCGCCTTAATCGTCAGCAAATTGCCTGTCTCTACCAGCAAGCCGACATAATGCTAAATACCAGCTTAGTTGATAATACCCCAAACTCAATTATTGAAGCGTTAGCGAGTGGGCTACTCGTGGTTAGTTCAAATGTTGGGGGCATTCCCTATTTAGTGGATGATAAAAAACATGCGCTGTTAGTTGACCCACAAGATCCAAAATCTGTGGCAGCTAAGTTAAATCAGCTAATGAGTTCACCTGAGTTAGTGAGAAAATTAGCATTTAACGGTAACGAACTGGTCTATCAATTCCGCCCTGAACTTGTTTTACCTTCACTAGAAAAGCTTTATCGAGAGGTAATGTAGCTATGCGTGACATACTGTTATTAACTGTCTCAATTGCATTACTCATTTCGATATTTAGAAAGCCTTTTTGGGGAGTTCTGATGTGGTGTTGGATTAGTTATATGGTACCCCATAAGCTTTCGTGGGGCTTTATGGTGAATTTCCCCCTTGCTCAGCTAACCGCTATTATTTTCCTATTTTCGTTTTTAATCAGTAATGAGAAAAAAACCAATACCCTAAGAGGGCCGTTGATTTGGTTGATTCTTTTTAATTTATGGATTTTTATTACTTACATCGCTAACCCAATGACTTTAGATGCGCAGGGGTCTTTCGACAAGATTTTAAAAATTCAACTCTTTACATTTATTACTTATATTCTGCTAACAACACGTGAACGCCTCAATCAAATATTGTGGGTTGTTGCCCTTAGTATTCTATTTTATGGATTTAAAGGTGGAATTTATACTATTTTGTCTGGGGGAGGTGGGCGAGTATGGGGGCCGCCAGGTGGTTTTTTCCAAGGTAACAATGAACTAGGATTAACATTATTAATGGCGATACCAATCATGTTTTATTTGGGGGCTATTGCTAAGAATAGGTGGCTCAGATGGTTGTCTTGGTTGATCATCGGTCTGAGTGTTATCGCCGTATTAGGGACGCAATCACGCGGTGCATTAGTTGCTATTTTATGTTGTGGCTTCTTTTTTTGGGTCAAAAGTCACAGCAAAGCGATATCTTTACTTTTAATTCTGATGGTTTTACCCATTGGCTACAATTTTATGCCACAGAGTTGGCATGATCGAATGTCGACTATCGTCGAGTCCGATGAGCAGTCTTATGACTCTTCGGTGCAAGGCCGATTTAATGCGTGGCGTATGAGTTTTAACTTGGCTACATCACAACCATTGGGTGGAGGGCTTGATAGTTTTACAAGAGAGAACTTTTTTCTCTATGCGCCAAACCCTGATGACTTTCATGACGCCCATAGTATTTATTTTAAAGTGTTAGCTCAACAGGGGTTTGTCGGGTTATTACTCTTTCTCGGCATGTGGCTCTCTACGTGGCGAATGGCGGCAAAGGTGTATCTAAAAACTAAAGATAAAGCAGAATTAGAGTGGGCTAATTTATTAGCTAGGATGTTGCAAATAAGTTTGATTGCTTATGCCTCAGGGGGAACATTTCTCGGGCTGTCTTATTTTGATTTACCTTATCATATCTTGATATTTGTTGTTGCACTATACAACTTAGTTGAGCAAAAGCTTGAGCAAGAGCCAGAGTCTGAAAAATCTGCAACAAATTATAATAATGTTTTAGTTTCATAGGATTAGCTAATTGCATTTTTTGTTTAAAACAAGTAAATATAGAGTAAATAACAAACAAAGATAGTGAAGGCATATGATAAAAGTAATAATTGAACGAACAATAGTACCGGGAATGGAATCGACCTATGAAGCTGAAGCTAAGCGAACGCTTAATGCAGTCATGGGGGCTAGTGGTTTTATCTCCGGGACATCTTATATCGATATGAACAACCCGAACCTGAGAACGATTATTACTAATTGGGAAAATATTGCGAGTTGGAACCGTTGGTTTAAATCAGAGTTGCGCCGTGATGTTAATTATAATATTGCTCAAATTCTTGAGGGTGAAGAGAAGATTAAAGTATTAATGCTGCAATCACTTTCGTAATGGTAAAAGTAGTCCTTAACACCGTTGTCTAAAATAATTTAAATTAATACCCATTCCATTAATTACCTGAACATTTTGCGATCTAAACGAATAATAGCTGCGTTATTTAGTGGCGACATGGATGTCGCTACTTAGATTATGTTTAGAACGCATCAACGACCAATCGTATGTGAGATGGTGCTTTGTCGCTAATACTGAAAGGACATGGTTGTTTAACCCGTCAACAAGTAGTTAAATATTGTCGCTGCCTTGCTCGAAAAAATGCAGCTTTTTACATAGAGCACAGCCAGTCTAATTTGGGATCGTAATCAATGAAATATATCAGCTAATTCTAAATCAAAGGGCTGGTTTTTATATAGTCATTTGGGCCTACGACTAATTATCTAGGCTAATTGCAATAGCTATTTCGACGAACTATCTCTTCTGATAGTTAACTAAACTCAATGTTTACCTGTGGTATAAATGAAATTTCTATCGGGTATAACCTGTATGAATGTCGTTTCTGCATTCAAAGGATTTATAGTAGGTAAAAAATCAGGTAGAGTATGCCCTAAAATTATTCCCAGCTAATGACGATGAGCATTAGCAAACGATGATGAGCATTAGTAAACGATAGCGAGAGAGTGTCCAATGAGTCTGTATTTAGAATATTTAGCAGAAATAGAAAACCGTAAGAACGAACTAGGTCTTGCGCCAAAGCCAATCGACAGCGCTGAGCTGTTATCTGAAATCATCGCTCAAATCAAAGATACTGATAACGAGCATCGTGAAGCTTCTTTAAAGTTTTTCACTTATAACACGCTACCAGGCACAACAAGCGCTGCCGGTGTTAAAGCTGCTTTCTTAAAAGAAATCATCCTAGGTCAAGAAACTGTTGCTGAAATTTCAGCTGAGTTTGCTTTTGAACTATTATCTCACATGAAAGGTGGTCCTTCGATTGAAGTGCTACTTGATTTAGCCCTAAGTGATGACGCATCAGTTTCTGCACCAGCTAGCGATGTACTAAAAACACAAGTATTCTTGTACGACGCTGATACAGCTCGTCTAGAAGCTGCTTTTAAAGCAGGTAACTCTGTAGCTAAAGACCTTTTACAAAGCTACGCTAATGCTGAGTTCTTCACTAAATTACCTGAAGTAGCAGAAAAAATTGACGTTGTGACTTACATTGCTGGTGTGGGTGATATCTCAACTGATTTATTATCGCCTGGTCACCAGTCTCACTCTCGTGCTGACCGTGAATTACACGGCCAATGTATGATCACGCCAGAAGCACAACAAGAAATTGTTGCTCTTCAAGAGCAGCACTCTGACAAAAAAGTTATGTTGGTTGCTGAAAAAGGCACCATGGGTGTTGGTTCTTCACGTATGTCTGGTGTAAACAACGTAGCACTTTGGGCAGGTCAACAAGCGAGCCCATACGTACCGTTTATCAACATCGCTCCAGTTGTTGCTGGTACGAACGGTATCGCACCAATTTTCTTAACTACCGTTGATGTAACTGGCGGTATTGGTCTTGACCTTAAAAACTGGGTTAAAAAAGTTGATGCTCAAGGTAACACTGTTACTGACGCAAACGGCGACCCTGTATTAGAAGAAGCTTACTCAGTTGCTACTGGTACGGTATTAACTATCGATACTAAAGCGAAGAAACTATTTAATGGTGAAGAAGAGCTAGCTGATATCTCTTCAGCATTCACTCCACAAAAAATGGAATTCATGAAGGCGGGTGGTTCTTACGCGGTAACCTTTGGTAAGAAATTACAAACATTCGCTGCTGAGACACTAGGTGTAGAAGCTCCTGCGGTATACGCACTTGCAAAAGAAGTTTCTCACGAAGGTCAAGGTTTGACAGCTGTTGAGAAAATCTTTAATCGTAATGCTGTAGGTGTTGCATCGGACGCACCTTTACACGCTGGTTCAGACGTTCGTGTTAAAGTAAACATTGTTGGTTCTCAAGATACAACAGGACCTATGACTTGTCAGGAATTAGAAGCGATGGCTGCTTCTACTATCTCTACGTCAGTTGACGGCGCGTTCCAATCTGGTTGTCATACTGCATCAGTATGGGACAGCAAAGCAAAAGCAAATACGCCTAAGTTAATGGCATTTATGAACGCGTTTGGTGTAATCACAGCTCGTGATCCAAAAGGCGTTTACCATTCAATGACTGACGTTATCCATAAAGTATTAAACGACATCACTATTGATGATCGTGCAATCATTATCGGTGGTGATTCACATACTCGTATGTCTAAAGGTGTAGCGTTTGGTGCTGACTCAGGTACAGTTGCTATCGCGCTTGCGACGGGTGAATCGGCAATGCCAATTCCAGAGTCTGTAAAAGTAACATTTAAAGGCAACATGGCAGGTCACATGGACTTCCGTGATGTGGTACACGCAACTCAAGCGCAAATGCTTAAGCAGTTTGGTGGCGAGAACGTATTCCAAGGTCGCATCATTGAAGTACACATTGGTACACTTTTAGCTGACCAAGCGTTCACTTTCACTGACTGGTCTGCAGAAATGAAAGCAAAAGCGTCAATCTGTATCTCTAACGATGAAACACTTATCAAGTCTATTGAACTTGCTAAGAGCCGTATCCAAATCATGATCGACAAGGGTATGGAAAATGAAGCGGGTATGTTAGGTGGCCTAATGAAACTTGCTGACGAGCGTATCGCTGGTATTAAGTCTGGTGAGCAGCCGCCACTGTCTCCAGATGATAACGCTAAGTACTACGCTGAAGTAGAAATTGACTTAGACGCTATCGCTGAGCCAATGATTGCTGACCCAGATGTAAACAACGAAGACGTATCTAAGCGTTATACTCATGATGTGATTCGTCCTGTTTCATACTACGCTGATAAATCGGTTGATTTAGGCTTTGTTGGTTCTTGTATGGTTCACAAAGGTGACATGCAAATCATCGCACAAATGCTTCGTAATATGGAAGCACAAGGTAATACGATTGAGTTTAAAGCACCATTAGTTGTTGCTCCACCAACATACAACATTGTTGATGAGTTAAAAGCTGAAGGCGATTGGGATATTCTTGAGAAGTACTCAGGTTTCGTATTTGATGATGATGCGCCTAAAGGTGAAGCACGTACTAAGTACGAGAACATTTTATACCTTGAGCGTCCTGGTTGTAACCTATGTATGGGTAACCAAGAGAAAGCTGAACCAGGTGACACTGTTATCGCCACTTCAACACGTTTATTCCAAGGTCGTGTTGTAGCTGATACCGCTGAGAAGAAAGGTGAATCACTACTAGGTTCTACACCGTTAGTTGTTCTATCGACAATTCTGGGTCGCTTCCCTTCAATGGACGAGTACAAGGCTGCAGTTGAAGGCATTGACCTAACTCGTTTCGCTCCACCGACTGAAGAAATGACAACAAAATATGTTGAGCAAGCTGTACCTGTAAAAAGAGTATAGTACGCAATAGAATCTCTACAGCTAGCTGTCGAGTAAGATAGAAAAAGCCCCTAATTATTGAACAATAATTGGGGGCTTTTTTTGTTCTCGTAATTAAATGACGTTTCTATCAAGGATCACCGCGCCATTTCCTTCCTTAACTAAAATGTCGTCGGGGTTATATAGTGGGCACTTGTCCATTGAAAGGCAGCCACAACCGATACAACCTGTCAA
The DNA here is from genome assembly GCF_030689115.1 of Psychrobium sp. 1_MG-2023. Classification (NCBI taxonomy): domain Bacteria; kingdom Pseudomonadati; phylum Pseudomonadota; class Gammaproteobacteria; order Alteromonadales; family Shewanellaceae; genus Psychrobium; species Psychrobium sp. 1_MG-2023. Next base: position 44,228 of record NZ_JAUYVJ010000012.1, read on the forward strand.
AGAGTCCCTAAGCTTTGTAAGGTAATTAATGCGTGCTGTTAGCTGACCGTGCCACTGGGATGATAGTTGGTTCCAATCGTCTTTAGTGGGTGTTCTGTTTTTAGGTAGGGTAGTAAAGGCTTGCTTGATCTCCTGTAAACTAACTCCCACTTTTTGTGCGGCCTTAATTACAGCCACTCGACGTAAGACATCGGGCGCATAACGACGCTGATTACCGTTATTACGCCATGACTGAATTAATCCTTTCTCTTCATAAAAGTGCAGTGTGGACACCTTAACGTCACATCGCTTTGCAACGATCCCCACACTTAGTTCTATTTTTTGCTGTGTTGATGGCTTACTCATAACTATTCATCACTCGAATATTGAATATTTTCATTTTAAGAAAAAAAACACTTTACCTCAACTTAAGTTGAGGTTTTATGATGTGCTCACTTAAACACAAAGGGGAAAGGAATGAGGTATTTATTTTTAAATTCAGAGCTTAACGAGAAAGCTAACCAAAATAAAACGACACAAACGCCGCTGCAGAGAGCAAGTGTGTCGAGCATATTTAAATTATTTAACCGCACCATGAGCCATAAATCTTAATTACTGAAAGAATGGCGCGCACAGTATATGAATTTAAAAAGGAGAACAACATGTTGTATTTAGAGCACTTAAATTTAGTTGTACAAGATATACCCCGGGCATTGAAATTTTATCAAGCCGCTTTCCCGCATTGGCAGATTCGTGGTGGTGGTGATAGTGAGTGGTATGGTACGCCAAGAAGTTGGGTTCACTTTGGTGATGATTATCAATACCTCACATTCAATGACAGTGGCACAGGTGAAAACCGCAACTTAATGAGTAATCAACTCGGCTTGTCACACTTTGCCTTCGTGACGAGCAGTCTTGACGCTATTGTGGCCAGGTTAAATGAAGCTGGTTTTGATATTGCCAAGCCTGGCGCGGAGGACCCTTACCGTAAGAATGTATATTTCGTTGATCCTGATGGCTATGAAGTAGAGTTTGTCGAATACCTAAGTGATATACCAAGTCAGCGTAATCTATATCAATAATGCCTAGGTTAGTGACTCAAGAACAATCATAAGGCACTATTCTAATAACATGGGCTACTTGATGATCACGGAGTTAATAAAAACAATGGAATTTGTGATAGCAACAGCAGGACCATCAACTGAGGTATTGTTAATCTTGGGGGCCTTGTTTCTTGTGGGCTTATTCGCTAATGAGTTAGGTAAAAAAACACATATCCCACGCGTGACACTTTTGCTGGTCGTTGGTGCAGCAGCTAGCCCTTATGGTTTGAATATCGTACCACAGGAAATTCAAGGCTGGTTTCCCTATATCAGCCAGATTGCACTCTGCATGGTGGGTTTTTTGCTTGGCGAACAGTTCGTTTATCGAACATTATTAAGATCGGGCAGAGTGATTTGGTTAATTACCATTTTCGAATCGCTTGGAACATCACTACTGGTCTTTATCGTGCTTTATTTGATTGGGGTGCCTTCTGTTATCGCTATTTTACTCGCTGGCATTGCTCCTGCGACTGCGCCCGCAGCGACGCTGGATGTGATTAAAGAAAGTAAGCTAAAGGGACTCTTACCTAATACATTGCTGCGCGTTGTTGCGATTGATGATGCATTTGGCATCATCATTTTTGCGTTATGTTTAGCTCTTGCTGGAATAGTTCATGGCTCAGCTGATTTATTGAATGATTTAAGTTTGGCTGCATGGGAGGTTTTAAGCTCGATCTTAATTGGCTGTATAATTGGCTGGCCCATGGCTAAGTTAACCGGCCGTCTATCCCCCGGAGAGCCGACATTAATTGAAGCGTTGGGTTTTGTTTTATTAGGTGGAGGGCTCGCTCAATTAATTGGTGGTTCATACCTATTGTCTAGTATTGTACTTGGCGCAGTAGTGGCTAATGTTGCGACACATCACAAACGGCCATTTCATGCTATAGAAGGGATCAGTAGCCCATTATTAATTATTTTTTTCTTGATGGCGGGGTTTCAGTTTAATGTTGAGGAGTTTTCATCGATTGGGTTTGTTGGTGGAGCTTACATTGTCGCGCGTTCAGTTGGATTAATCGTAGGCGGGTATTGTGGGGCTAGGCTTGCTAGCGCACCTAAAGTCGTGCAAAACCATATCGGCTGGTGTTTATTGCCTCAGGCTGGTATTGCACTTGGTTTAGCATTGATGGCGGCTGATCGTTATCCTGAGTATGCCACCTCCATTATTTCCCTGTTGGTTAGTACCACAATCGCTTTTGAGCTTTTTGGTCCTCTTGTTACTAAACTCACGTTGCTGCGAGCAGATAGATTACAACGAACTGAAAAATCTAAAAATAAGTGAAATAAGATGTTTACCAGATTTTTACGCGTTTCTCGGGCGCTAAATACATCCCGTCGCTGGTTTTAATATTAAAAGCGCGGTAAAACGCGTCTATATTTCGTGGAGTGCCTAACACGCGATAGTGACCTGGTGAATGAGGGCCAATCATCAGCTTTTGTCGTAATGCTTTTTCACTGTATTTCCTTCGCCATATTTGTGACCAACCGATAAATAAACGTTGCTCGCCTGTATAGCCATCGATGATTTTTGATGGTTGGCCATTGAGTGATAAAGTGTAAGCTCGTGCCGCAATTGTTAGCCCGCCCAAATCGGCAATATTCTCACCGAGGGTTAATTCACCATCAATGCCCAGATCATCAAAGGGTTTAAAATTGGAATATTGTTGTGCTAGTTTTTTGGCTCGTGCATTAAATTGTTGTTTATCTTCAGGGGACCACCAATTGTTGAGGTTGCCGTCACCGTCATATTTTGCACCTTGGTCATCAAAACCATGAATTAACTCATGGCCTATAATTGCACCAATCGCCCCATAGTTTATAGCGTCATCGGCATGAACATTAAAAAATGGCGGTTGTAAGATCGCGGCCGGAAAAACGATCTCATTACCGGCGGGGTTGTAATAGGCATTGACGCTTTGTGGTGTCATAAACCATTTATTTCGATCAACCGGTTGCGTGAGCTCATCGAGCATTCGCTGATGTGATCGCATCATAATATTTTGATAATTTTGAACTAGGTTATTGGGTGTGATAACCAGAGTAGAGTGATCTGGCCAATGATTCGGTGCAGCAATTTTATAACGAAACTTACTTAATTTTTTTTGTGCTGCTAATTTCGTCTTATCACTCATCCAATCGAGTTCGTTAATACTTAACGAGAAGCCTTTGATGAGCATCTTTATCATTTCTCGCATTCGTGGCTTTAGTTGTGTGGAAACGTAGCTATTGACGTATTGTTTACCAATGAGCTCACCAAGGTGGTTATCAGTGAAGTCGAGCGCTTTCTTCCAACGAGGTCGTTGGGTTTTTACGCCAACTAAGACTTCTTGGTGGAAGCCAAAGTGTAAGTTAACCAAGTCTTTATTAAGTAAAGGGGCATAGTGGTCGATGAGCTTGAAGGTTAAGTAATCTCGCCAAGCATTTATTGAAAAGCTAAAAAAGGCCTTACCAAAGGCGGCAACAAAACTTGGCTGAGAAACAATGATATACGGTTGATTTTGTACTTGAATATGCTCGGAAAATTGTTGCCAGCTGAAATCGCCAAATAATTGATTTATTTCGCTGTGAAGAAATTTATTGTATTTGTTTGTTGCGCTTCGCGCCTCACTTCGGCTCCAATGGGCCTTGGCTAATACCTTTTCAATCGCTATTACGTTACTGGCAGAATGGGAGGCGTTAGCGAAAGAGAACAAACGCTCAATATACATCCTGTAATGATGGCGAACCAATGAAATATCGGCTGTGCTATCTAAGTAATAAGAGCGATCCGGTAAAGAAAGTCCTGATTGGTGAATATGTAAAGCGGTAGTAGCTGATGCTTTCGCATCTGCATTCACGTAATAGCCTATTGGCATGTTAACACCTTGCAGGCTAAGTTTTGCCATTAGTTCGGTAATGCTTTGATAACTTTCAGCGGCATTTATTGCCTTGAGTTGAGAGGCCAGAGGGGTAATGCCTAGACGTTCAGCGCGCTTTTCGCCCATATAACTATTAAATAAATCCCCAATTTTTTGCTGCTCACTATCAAGTGGCTTCGTGGCTGCTTGTTTGATTATGTGTTTTAAGACAGCTTGGGTTTGGTCGGTTAATTGACTAAAAGCTCCATGACTAGATCGCTCTTGTGGGATGGTTACTGTGTTTAACCAGTGGCCATTAACAGCCTGATATAAGTCATCTTGGAGACGGACATTCGGGTCAAAATATCCCTGACCGATACCTGAGGTCGCTGAAAAGTAGAATGCGGATTTAGGCACGGATGAACAACCAATAACACTGTTAGTAAGTAAGATCATTAAGAACGTTAGCTTTAATAGCTTCATGACTCTACCTCCAGCGGTATTTTAATAGCTACGAACAGGTTTACTTATTCATATCATAGTTAAGTATGATCTGCACTATCAATAACCACACGTTTAAATTAGTGATTACTATAATTTTTATTGTAATGTGAGTGACTTATAAGCAGTATATTTCTTATTATAAGCATAAAGTGTTATGAGTCGGCCATGGGGCCATTGATTTTATTGTTACACGTTGAGGGAGTTATGAAATTGATAAGGGCAGTAAGTATTGTGATGATCGTATTATTAAGTGCGGTGCTATGGCAATGGCAGAAAATAAGCCAAGTTTACTATGCTGCTACACTGTTTTGGCCACACAGTATTGTTGATAATTTTTCCAATATGGATAGAGCGTTTAACTCAGTGAAATTACAGCAGCATCAAGCAAAGCCTTGGGTATATGAGTTTGAGGAAATCGCTTCCAATTACCAGTTTAGAGAGAGTGAACGATCGGTTAATGAATTTCTAGAGCGCAGTAATACCACCGCACTGATCGTCTTTCATCAAGGTAAAATTCGGTTTGAGCAATATTACCTTGGCACGACAGCTAACGACCGGCGAATATCTTGGTCAATGGCAAAGTCTTATCTTTCAGCCTTGTTCGGTATTGCCGTTGCCGAGGGGCATATTCGATCGATAAATCAGCCTGTGACAGATTATGTACCCAGCTTACTCGGCACTGGTTATCAAGACGTTACGATAAAACAAGTACTGCAAATGTCGAGTGGAGTGGCGTTCAATGAAGATTATGGTGATTTCTTCTCGGATATCAATCGATTTGGACGAACGATTGCGTTCGGTGGAACCTTTGACGACTTTGCAACTACGCTAGACAATGAAAGAGTACCGGGTACATATATGCATTATGTGTCAATTGATACTCATGTTTTGGGTATGGTGTTGCGCGCAGCTACGGGACAAACGTATCTCGATTATTTTGAACAAAAGTTATGGTCAAAGCTCGGTAGTGAATCAAACGCCTATTATGTGGCTGATGATACTGGAGAGCCAATGGTACTTGGAGGCTTAAATATGATGTCTCGTGATTATTTACGTCTAGGCGTTGCCTTTTTGAACAACGGAAAAATACAGGGTGAGCAAGTGATACCCGTACAGTGGATTCAAGCTTCAACAATCCCTGATGCCGCGTATTTAATGCCAGGGAAACGGGAAAACTCAGATCATGTATTCGGTTACGGTTATCAATGGTGGGTACCTGAGGAGAGTGAGGGGGAGTTTTTTGCTTGGGGGATCTACGGACAGTTTATCTATATAAATCAGAACTTAGATACTGTAATAGTTAAGAACTCTGCAAACACGCAATTTATGGATAATGATTTTAATGATCCTTATGAAACCATTGAGATGTTTCGAGGCATTGCCAGAGATATAAGCAAAGGTAAAAAGTAGTTGCATTGGATAATTACGTATGTAATTCTTTTGGGAAACATTACGGGTGTAATTTATATTCATGAACGAGATATCAAAAACAGAATTTGAAGTATTAGATGCGTTATGGCAAGGCTACCCTGCCTCTGCGCAACAAATAATAGAACGTCTTAATCAGCACAAGCCTTGGCATGAAAAAACGGTGAAGACTTTGTTAAACCGTTTGGTAAAGAAGCAAGCGATCGGTTTTGAAAAGCAACAACGTAGCTATTACTACTCGCCATTGTTTGAGCGTGATAGCTATGTACTTGAAGAAAGCAAAAGCTTACTAGCGAGGATGTTCAGTGGCAAGCTTGCACCAATGGTGTCTAACTTTGCAAAGAGCGATGAATTATCGCAACAGGATATTGATGAACTAAAAGCGTTGATTAAAGACTGGGAGCAAGATAATGGCTGAATGGGTAATTGCTCAGCAATGGCTCATTTGCTTAATTGTCGTAGGTTTGTTGCTAAGCGAGTATAAATTCAGTCGTTATTTAGGAGGGAAGTTAACCTACCTATTATGGCTTGCGCTGCCAATCAGTCTGATTATTTATAATTTACCACAACACCTTGTTGTTCCTAGTTCATTAACGATTAGTCACTATGTTATTACGATGAATGAACAAGTGATATTACTGAGCAGTCTTATTTCGTGGTCCGAAGTTTGGATTATAGGTGTGGTTTTAACATTATTTTTTAGTGTATATTCAAAAGAACATCGTTTAATTATACATTCGTTGCGACCTATTGATTCGCAAAGTCTTCCTGGTGATATTCCAAGTGAACTGACTGTTTTTACCAGTAAGCGTGTCAGTAGCCCAGTGTTAACTGGAATATTCAATTGCAAAATGATCTTACCAGCTGACTATCAACAGCTTTACTCGACACAACAACTCCGTTTAATCATCGAACATGAACTGTGTCATTATGCACGTCGAGATAACCTTTGTAATTTTGTTGCGGTTGCCTTTTTAAGCTGTTGCTGGTTTAACCCTATTGCATGGCTTGGTTATAAAGGCTTCCGCCGGAGTCAAGAGATGGCTTGTGACAGCCAGGTTTTAGCTAGTCATGGTAATGAACAGCGTATTGCTTATGCAAAGGCACTCTTATTTTGTGCTGAGCACCATAGGTATAAGTTATCTATCCATTCTAACTATGCGCAAAAAAACACTATGTTTGAGCGTATTAATTTATTAAAAGATTACAAACTTGTTAATCGGCGTGCGCAATTAATCGCGGTTGTTACTACGAGCCTTGTCCTTAGCGGTGTGGCTGTCGCAGCAGCCTTGCCCGAGCCGCCAGCGTCGATGATTAAAGTGGAACAGGCACAGCCAACTGTTCGTATTGAACCACGTTACCCGGTACAAGCTGCGAGAGATGGTATTGAAGGTTCTGTGGTCTTAAAGTTTGATATTACTCAATCTGGTGACGTGAAAAACATCATCGTGGTTAAATCTGTTCCAGAAAATGTTTTTGATAAAGAAGCGCGCCGCGCACTTAAAAAATGGAAATACAAATCACTTTCATCGGGTTCTGGTAGTCGGGGACACTATGTTCAGTTAGATTTCTTATTAAGTAAAACATCGGCTAACTTTAAGTCGTTACTTGGTGATATCGAACGATTGAAGGTTGTTCAATAAAAGCGGTGATTTTTGCCGATAAAAAAATACCAACTAGCGCTAGCTCAGTTGGTATTTTTTGTTGTGATATGGGTAGCGAAGTAATCTACCTAACCAGCTTAGTAATTGTGGTATAAACCGTATTGTTGGTTTAATTTGTTGTTTTGCTTATCAGCCCACTGATAATAGCCTTTATCTTCTAACTTGCTTGCCGCAGCTTTATCTAAAATAACAATCGCATTTTCATGCATTTGTAGTGCAGAAGCAGGACACATTGCGCTTAATGCACCTGTTACCATATCATTAACTGCATCAGCTTTATTTTCACCTGTCGCCATTAGTAACACATAGCGGCTGTCCATGATAGTTCCGATACCCATCGTCATTGCCATGTCAGGTTGATGCTCATCTGCTTTAAATAAACGACTATTATCTTTAATCGTTTGTTCTGTTAGCGTTTTAATACGCGTTTTAGATACTAAGCTAGAAGTTGGTTCGTTAAAACCAATATGACCATTCGCACCAATACCTAAGATCTGTAGATCGATACCGCCGGCATCTTTAATCGCCTGCTCGTAATTTAAACCTTGCTCACGAGGGTTTTGCTCAGAAGTACAGGTTGGTAGATGAGTGTTTGCAACGTCGATATCCACATGAGAAAACAAGTTGTCATTCATAAAAGAACGGTAACTTTGCGGATTAGCAGGGTCGATATTGTGGTACTCATCAAGATTAAAACTAGATACATTTTTAAAGCTTAAGCCTTGCTCGTTGTGACGCTCTACTAGTTTTTTGTATAAGCTAATTGGAGTACTTCCGGTAGCTAAGCCTAATACTGGATTGGTTTTGTTCTCAACTAACTCGCTAACCCATTGTGCTGCATGTTCTGCAACTTGCTCAGCGTCATCAAAAATAATAACTTGCATTGATTACTCCATAATGTTTATAAATTACACGTTTTGTTCATTATACGTTAATTAATTACAAAAAATCATTTTTTTAAGCGCTAAAACAAAGAAAATTAGTCAAGGTTTTAGTGTTAATGTGATTTTATTATGAAGGCATGTAATTTTATTACTTGGTGCTGAGGTTTTCATTACTCGATAACAAAAAGCCATAACCTAGGTCTAGGTTATGGCTTAGCTGTAATATTAACGGTGAGGACAGGGACGCTGGTTGTTATTTCTCTGCTTCTTTTGCTTTTAAGAGCTCATCATAAGTACCACGGAAGTCATTAATACCTTGTGGAGTGATCTCTAAAATACGCGTTGCTAGTGATGAAACAAACTCGCGGTCATGACTGACGAAGAATAGTGTTCCCTCGTAATTTTCTAACGCTAAGTTTACTGATTCGATAGATTCCATATCTAAGTGATTAGTTGGTTCATCCATTAATAATACATTGGGTTTTTGCATCATTAATTTACCAAATAACATGCGGCCTTGTTCACCACCTGAGATCACTTTAACTGATTTTCCGATATCATTTTGCGAGAATAAAAGACGACCTAAGATGCCGCGTACCGATTGCTCATCGTCACCTGGTTGCATCCATTGTGCCATCCAATCAAATAACGTTAGGTCACTTTCAAACTCACTTGAGTGATCCTGTGCGTAATAACCAATATTTGCATTTTCAGACCAAGCAACAGTTCCGTTATCCTGTTCTAAATCACGTTGCAAGATACGAATTAAGCTGGTTTTACCTGCACCATTTTGGCCAATGATTGCGATACGTTCACCGACTTCTGTGATCATATCGAAGTTATCAAATAAGGTTTGCTCGTCAAATGCTTTACTTAAGCCTTCAACCGTAACGGCATTACGATAGAGTTGCTTTTCTTGCTCAAAGCGAATGAATGGGCTTATGCGGCTTGATGCTTTTACTTCTGCTAATTGAATTTTATCGATTTGCTTAGCGCGTGAAGTTGCTTGCTTTGCCTTTGATGCATTGGCTGAGAAACGACTGACGAAAGACTGTAGTTCAGCTATTTGAGCTTTTTTCTTAGCGTTATCTGACATTAACTGCTCTCTTGCTTGAGTTGCAGCAGTCATATACTCGTCGTAATTGCCTGGGAATACGGCTAGTTCACCATAGTCTAAATCAGCCATGTGGGTACAGACTGAATTTAAGAAGTGACGGTCATGCGAAATAATAACCATAGTCGATTTACGTTCATTTAAGATATCTTCTAACCATTTGATTGTATCGATATCCAAGTTATTGGTTGGCTCGTCCAGTAATAGAATATCTGGATCTGAGAATAACGCTTGTGCTAGCAACACACGGAGTTTCCAACCTGGAGCAACTTCTGACATAGGGCCGTAATGTAATTCTTGTTCAATACCTACGCCCAATAATAGCTCTCCTGCGCGAGCTTCTGCGCTATAACCATCCATTTCAGCAAATTGAGTTTCTAGGTCCGCTACGCGCATACCATCTTCTTCACTCATTTCTGGGTCGGCATAAATGCGGTCACGCTCTTCTTTTACCGCCCACATTTCTTTGTGACCCATGATCACTGTATCAATCACATTATATTGTTCAAATGCGAATTGATCCTGATGCAACTTACCGATGCGCTCATCGGTATCAACTGAAACATTCCCTGAACTTGGCGTTAAATCACCAGTCAGGATCTTCATGAATGTAGATTTACCACAGCCATTAGCACCGATAAGGCCGTAACGATTACCGTTACCAAATTTTACCGAAATATTTTCAAACAATGGCTTAGCGCCAAATTGCATTGTTATGTTTGCTGTAGTAATCAAAGCGAAGCTCTCTTATGTGATTCAGTTAACTATCAAAGTTTCGCCTATGGTAATAATAACCATCACACAGGCAAAAATGGGGGCATATTTTACCCTGAGAGGCGCTTAAATACCATCTTTTAAAAGGCTGTTAGTTCACAGTCAAGATAATACGATTAACCCAAGCGTTGAATAAACTTGCAGCAATTAACCACATAATGAATGCAATCAAGAAATCAATGATGCGTCGCACCTTGGGTTTACTTAATGTGACAGATAATTTGGCAGCTCCTGAAGCCAAGGTAAAGAACCACACGATGGAAGCAAGCATTGCACCGAACATAAAGAGCATTTTGTCATTGCCTTGATATTGACCGCCGACACTACCTAAGATCATGACCGTATCGACATAGGCGTGAGGATTCAAAAAAGTGACGATCAAACTTGAAACAATAATGACTTTGAACGATTTCTTTGTCACTGTTGTTGTGCTTGTATTAGTATCAGCCTCTACTGCGGCTTTTAACGCGAGTGCACCGTAGCTCATCAAAAAAACAATGCCACCCCAAGTTAATATTGAAAAGAAAAGGTCGCTGCTATTAAGTAATAACCCACCCCCTAAAACACCGATAGCGATAAGAATAATGTCATAAAAAGCGCAAAGGCCTGCCACGGTTAAATGATGGTGACGCTGAACCCCCTGATTTAAGATCATCGCGTTTTGCGCGCCAATCGGCATGATCATGCTTAAACCTAAGGTAAAGCCTTTGGCAGCGATTAGTAGGCTCATTATTTTCTCCGTTTTTATTGTTTACATCAAATGGCTAAATCGTTATCAAGGGTATTGTGCGCTTGCTGAGTTGATAAATATAATTAATAATATTTATCCTTTATTAGTTTTATTAATGTGACCCAAATGAAGTTTGATTATAAGTTGTTAGAAGCTTTATCCACGGTGATTGAGCAGCAAAGCTTTGAGTTAGCCGCGCGTAAATTGTTTATTTCTCAATCGGCAGTATCGCAACGGATTAAACTGCTTGAAGAAACTGTGACTCAGCCAGTCTTAATTCGTTCGCAACCACTGATGGCAACACCAATCGGTGAGCATTTGCTGACGCATTATAAGATGGTCCGCCAACTTGAGGATGATTTACTCCCTGAGCTGTTACCCGAGGCGCCAAGAAAGCCAATTAAAGTCTCGTTAGCTGTTAATGCTGACTCAATTGCAACTTGGTTTATTGAAGCTATTACGCCTATCTTGAAAAGTCACTTAGTTGAACTTGATTTAATTATTAAAAATGAGAGTAAGACGATCGAAAAGTTACGCAGTGGAGAAGCGGTTGGTGCGGTGAGTAATCAGCAAAAATCGTTACCTGGTTATCAGTCGTTTTATCTTGGTGATATGCGGTTTATTCTGGTTGCCTCTCCAGAGTTTGTAGCGCGATACTTTCCCAAGGGGATCAAACCATCGAGTTTGAAGTTAGCACCAGGGATTAGCTACGATACGGTGGATGATATGCATGTAAAGTTTATCGAACAACATTTTAAAATTGAAGCTAAAGATTATTTTTGCCACAGTGTCCGTTCATCAGAGGCTTTTGTTGCTTTGGCTAAGCAGGGAGCTGCTTATTGTTTGGTCCCAGAACTACAAGTTAAAGCAGAACTGGAACAAGGATTATTAGTCAATTTATGTCCCGATAAGGTCTTAACTCAATCACTCTATTGGCACAGTTGGGTGTTGGTTAAAGGGATAAATAAGCAAATCTCAAAAGAGATTGTTCGTTACGGACAAATGTTACTTTGCGAAGGTCGCAATCGGAATGAAAAAGCCTCAAACTCGTTTCCAAGTTAGAGGCTTCGTGACGATACTTTCTAAATGCTAGAGCTTAAAGCGGCTGACTTGTTGCTCTAGGTCTTTAGCTAGACCTAGTAATTGCTCACTAATCTCTTGACCTCGGATAGCATCTTCAGCGGACTGTTCAGCAACATTACTAATATTAACCACGTTAACATTAATTTCTTCGGCAGCAATATTTTGCTGATGAGCGGCAGAACTAATTTGTGTATTGAGCCCATCAAGTTCTTTGATTTGCACGGCTATGCCATCTAGTAAGTTGGAAACATTGGCAACGTTCTCTGCTTTTTCGTCTGCTTGCTGACTCGCATTATGCATTGACTCAACAGCCTGACCTGCGGTTTGTTGCAAACTAAGAATTGTTTTTTGAATTTCATCAATAGAGTCACTTGTCCGAGTAGCTAATGACCGAACTTCATCTGCTACAACGGCAAAACCGCGCCCTTGCTCACCAGCACGTGCCGCTTCAATTGCCGCATTTAATGCCAATAAGTTTGTTTGCTCTGCTATCTGAGTGATTACTTCTAGTACCGTACCCACTTCAGTTGTTTTATTACCTAGCTCACTAATCTTTTGACTATTGTCCTGAACTTGTTCTCTTAGTGAATTTATCCCTTGATGTGCTTCTTTGGCAATGGTTAAGCCTTGAGATGCATTCTTATCTGCTTCAATTGATTTCTCAGCGGCGTATTTTGTATGACTTTCAACTTCATTCGCCGAAGCATCAAGCTCATTAATTGCTGCTGCTACAGATTCTGTCGCGGCTTTTTGTGCTAATACAGCGTCTTTAGTCAGTAGTGATATTTCGTTGACATCTTTAGCTGAGGCCGTTAACGCATGAGTTGCTTGAGATACTTCGACTAAGCTCTCTTTAAATTTGGCCATTAATGAGTTAACTGCTTTACTTAAGGCGCTTAGCTCATCATCATGGTGAATAGTTAGCGCCTTTCCTAGATCTAAATCACGCTCGATATTACTTAAATGCCCTTTAAGACGATTAATGCGCATGAAAATTAAACGGTGTAGTAAGTAACCTAGAATACCAAATCCTGTGAGGGTGACTAATAACTGTAGTATTCCTGCCTTAATGATTGATGTTTGAATCTTCTTGTCACTTGCACTTAAATCATAACTCACTTTTACCGCACCAAGTACATCACCTTCTTTGGCTTGGTGACAGCCTAAGCAATCGGTGCCACGATAATCTTTACTGGCAACCATTGGCATGACGAATTGCATAATCCGACGGTTGTCTTTTTTGATAATTTGCAAGCCTTGTAGCCCTTTTAAGCCATCTTGCTCAAATGAATCAATAGCGACTTGGTCACTGAATCCATTACCATAAAGCTTCTTGACTAAGTCGCCACGAATTATCTTGGCTTCAACTATATTATCTTGGCTAAGAATTTTATCTTGGAATATTTTTCTATTTGCTGTCGTGCCTGTTAACATCATGGTGTTAACTGAATCAAAATAGTTTTGGGCAATACTTTCTAAATTGATGGCGACATAGTCTTCAGCCATATTTTTTTCATCGTTGTAAAAGTAGATGACGGTAGTTAGGAGTAGACTAATACCAATGACTGCGAGAGCCAGTTGAATTTTACGAGCAAGAGTTAACATAAATACTTCCAAAATTATGTGACATATAATTGCAAAGCTATGGTGTTTTGTTTGAATAGATAAACAAAAAATGTGCCAAACAGAACCAGAGTATAAAATAACTAATAAAAATATAGTATATTTTAGATCAAAAATACCTCAATTGACGGATAGCCTGTGAGTCACTTTAAAATTAAACCACGTCAGCAGATTCCAATAATATTCTGTCTTTTTATTTTAGTTGTAATTATAGGTTTTGTTAGCGGCAAGACATTTAAATTATCTCAATTAAGTGAAGAATTAACAGTCCAGAGTACTGTTTTCAAGATACAGCTTAAGAAAGACCTCGGTCGTTTTGCTAACGTCGCAACGGTATTTAGTGATAATAGCAACTTTATTGAGTTTTTGAATCAGAACAAAACAAGTAAGCAAGTGGAGAGAATTAATCGACAGCTCGCTGAAATTGCTAAGGCAGCAAATGCTTTAAACGTTTATTTGCTGACCCCCTCAGGCGATGTGGTTGCCTCAAGTAACTGGTTAGACTCTGATAGTTTTATCGGACAAAACTTTGCATTTAGACAATATATAAAAGATGCCATAATTCACCAGCGCGGTTTCGAGCTCGCGCTAGGAGCAGTATCGGGTAAGCGAGGTGGGTACTTTTCGACGGCGGTCATGAGCCAAGATCGGATAGTTGGGATATTGGTGGTTAAAGCTGATTTAGCGAGGCTGGAGGTGAGTGACTCTTTGGCATTGCTTGGTAGTCAGGTTGATTTTATTGTTCAAGATCAGCATGAGGTTATTTTTTTGAGTAACCAACCCTCATGGCAGCTTAAGCGACTCCAACAAACTGATCCGTTAGTCAACAAGGTTACTACTTCTCAACAAACACTTAAGCTGCTTAATATTAACGTCAGTCGATTTTGGAGCACGCTAGGGTTTCGTTTATGGCAGTTTGAACCCGAAGCAATAAACCAACTAGTGCACATCGACTCTTTCTCTGATTATCCGTGGAAAATAAAGTTGTTTACACCTGCTGATGTGAGCACAAGATACGGGGTTGGGGTAGCATTGATGTTTGGTGTGAGTTTCTTGGCGCTGGTGGCTTTTATGCTATTTTATCGAGAGCGACAAAAAAACATTAAACAACTCGAACTGTCCCACTTAAAACTGACTAAACAAGTGGCGAGACGAACCCAAGATTTGACCGAAATTAATAAGCAGCTAATGCTGGAAATCCAGCAACGAGATCTAGCACAACAAAAGCTGGAGTCGGCACAAGCGCAAGTTGTTCAAACCACAAAGTTGGCTGTGATTGGACAATTAAGCTCATCGATTAATCATGAATTAAGTCAACCCATCGCAGCGCTATCAAGTTATTTACAAACAACGCAAAAGATTATCGAAAAGCAGCGTTATAGTTATTTACCTGATAATTTAAATCATATGATGCATACCGTTGAACGTTTAATTGCGATCGTAGGTCAGTTTAAAAGTTTTAGCCGTCAACATTCACAAACCCTTTCTATGGTGAATGTCAGTCAATTAATCAATGATACTTTGGTGATAATAGGCCCACATATAAAACAACACCGAGTAAATATAGTCATTGATAACGCACTGCCTTCGTCGCAAGTGATGGTTGAGCCTGTCCAACTAGAGCAAGTACTGATTAATTTATTAACCAACGCTGTTGATGCTGTCGCAGAAGTTAACGCTGGTGAAATTCAGTTAGCGGTCAATTATTGCGAGAAGCAGATAGAAATCAGTATTATTGATAATGGAGAAGGAATTGAACCACATTATCTAAATCAGATATTTGAACCGTTCTTTACCACCAAAAAACAAAATGGGCTCGGGTTGGGGTTATCAATTTCTCGGCAGATTATAGAATCTTTTAATGGGCAATTAATTGTAGAAAGTAATGAGAGGCAAGGGGCAACGTTTAGAATAAGGTTACCCATTGCTGAGTATAAATCGGTATAGTATTAGCTAACAGTTATAGTTTTTTTCAAGAGGAATATTGATGTTTGAGTCATCAAGTTACGAAGTATTTATTGTTGATGATGACCCGCAGGTGTTATTGGCTTTAGAGCAAGTATTTATGCTGGAAGATATTAAAACCCAATGCTTTTCATCGCCGAAAAAGCTTGTTAAAGCACTTAACCCTGATAGACCTACGGTAGTAATCACGGATTTAAATATGCCAGAGTTAGATGGTTTGAGTTTATTTGCACAAATAAAATCATTAGACCACAATATTCCTGTCATTTTACTTACTGGATACGGAGATGTTTCACTAGCAGTGAAAGCTATCCGCAATGGCGTGTATGACTTTATTGAAAAGCCTTTTAATAATGAGCATGTGCTAGATGTCGTTAGAAGAGCGGCAGAAAAGCACACGCTAACACTTGAAAATAAAAAGTTAAAAGAAACGATAAAACTCCATACTGACACAGGATTAAGGATTTTAGGCCGCAGTAGTGAAATCGTAGCAATGCGAGAGCTATTAAGCCAAATAAAAGATATTCCCGCTGATGTGTTAATTCATGGCGATACGGGAACGGGTAAGGAACTAGTTGCGCGTTTTTTGCATGATAATAGTCCAAGGAAGGATCAAAATTTTGTTGCGATTAATTGTGGCGCAATACCTGAAGAACTTATTGAAAGTGAGTTATTTGGTGCTGAAGCTGGGGCTTATACCGGCGCTAATAAACAACGACAAGGAAAGTTTGAGTATGCCAATGGCGGCACTCTGTTTTTAGATGAAATTGAAAGTACCCCAATGAGTGTGCAAATAAAACTATTGCGTATCTTGGAAGAGCGCAAGGTAACGCGAGTCGGTGGTCATCAACAAATTAATTTAAACTTACGAATTGTTGCGGCGACTAAACAAGACTTAAGGCGATTAGCAGACCAAGGAAGCTTTAGGCTAGATCTTTATTACCGGTTAAATTTAGTTAATGTTTTTATCCCTGCGCTGAAACAGCGTAAAGATGATATTTCGATTCTTTTTGCTCATTTTGCCAAGATTGCTGCTGCGAATTACCACAAACCTTATGCTCCCCTTGATAGTGATCAACTTGCCATGCTGTTGCAATATGATTGGCCCGGCAATGTACGAGAATTACGTAATTTAGCTGAACGGTATGTATTAATCGGCTCTAAAGCCGCTTTTGCCCAAGAGCCTAGCCTCACCCCTCGCTCGCAACTTGTTACTGAAGCAATGGGCTTAGTACAACGGGTTGAATTTTTTGAGTCAAAACTGATTGAAGAAGCGTTAAGTATTAATAAAGGGCGCATTAATTCAACAATGGAGTACCTTAAGCTACCAAGAAAAACGCTTTATGACAAAATGAAAAAATTTAGTATTAATCGTCATGAATTTAAGGACGATAACATGGGTGGAGAATGACCCATTAACAATTAAGTTTGGGTGGGAACCCGCTCATTTTTATCGTTTGAATGTTTGTTTCTCTTATCTACTTCAATTAAAACAACAGGTTAAATTATTGGCCGTGCTTTTGCACTTAATTGCTCGAGATTAATAAAATATATAACTAAAATCGAGGAATAGGTAATGAAATTAAGCAATACACTGTTGGCATCAAGCTTAATAATGTCAGCTTCATTCACCACTCAGGCAGCGTCTGAAAAGATGATTGATGATATTCGCTTTTATGGTAAAGCTGAAATACAAGTTAATAGCACTGAGCATGGGTTAATTAAAGGTATAGAAGGGCATGAGGGTCTAAGGTATGTGGAAGAGGGGACTTCGATTCACTCACCATTTAGCCGTGTCGGAATTAAAGGTTCACATCAATTAAATGATGAGCTGACGGCTGTTTTTAAATTTGAATATCAAGTTAAAGGTATGGATAGTTCGACCGATACACTATCTGCCCGTAATACCTATATAGGTATTAAAGGTCGTTTTGGTGAGGTTGTATTTGGTCGAAATGATACACGCTTTAAAGCATCTGAAGGTAAGTTTGATTTATTCAACGAGAATGCAGCTGATATTGCTCAAGTGTTTGCTGGCCAAGATCGTTTAGGTGATAGCGTGACTTATACGGCACCGAGTTGGAGAAATATCAATTTTGCTGTTACCGCTGTCCCGAAACATGATGCTGGATCGGATGATAATGGGTATGCATGGTTAGTGTCAACTGGCGATAAGGCGATGAAAAAGTCTGCTTATTATGCAGCGTACGCAGGTACAGAAACGTTGAATGGCTTGAATTTACATCGTGCTCTTGTTAATTATCGCATGGGAAAAGTCACACTAGGTGGTTTAATGCAACGTTCTGAGAAATCTGACGGCTCCGCAGACGGCAACGGTTTTGCTTTCAACGTAAGCTACTTGATGGGCGCTTGGCTGGCGAAAGCTCAATTTGCCACTGACAATAGCAAGATTCGTCACAGTGAAGACACTAAACAGATAACGCTGGGGTTAGATTATTTATTTGATAGCCAAGCTAAAGCGTATCTTTTACTGTCGAACTTAGAGCTTGAAACAACGGATGACAGTACTGTTGGTGTTGGTTTGCAATATAAGTTTTAACACCAAATGTATTAAATATGTGTTCTTGTTGTGCCTTGGCCAAATAAACGTGAACAAGGCGCTCGATTGAGAACAACGCCGTTCCAGTTTATTTTAACTGGCATAGCTGGGCAAATATTAAATGCAATTGGTATAACATAGGGATTATTTATGAGTTTAGCTCAAAATCAGGTTAAAAAGAAAAACACGCCTATAGGCATGTTAGTCTTAGGGCCTTTAATGATGGCGATGACCGTTCTTATGCCATCACCGTTTACAGGAATGAGTGATACCGCATGGTTAACGCTGGGACTGGCCTTGTGGATGGCAATATGGTGGGTCAGTGAAGCAACTCCTGTGGCTGTAACGGCTTTCTTGCCATTAATTGTCGCTCCTATTGTTGGAGTTGCCCCGATTAAAGTGGCCACTGCCTCTTACGCTCATCCATTAATATTTTTATTTTTAGGTGGTTTTTTAATCTCTATAGCGATGGAGCGTTGGAATTTACATCAACGTATCGCATTAAAAACAATGGCGTTTGTTGGAAGCAAGCCGAGCCAGCAAATCGCTGGCTTGATGGCTGTTACTGCCTTTTTATCAATGTGGATGTCTAATACTGCGACCTCTGTAATGATGTTGCCAATTGGCCTTTCAATTATTGAAATGGTTAATCAAACGCGACAACAACCAAATAAAAGCTTCTCAAAAGCGATGCTTTTATCAATTGCATTCTCTGCCAGTATCGGTGGCTTAGCAACGTTAATAGGTACACCGCCAAATGCTCTCATGGCGGCATACCTTGCTGAGAATTACGAGATTGAAATTGGTTTTGCTCAGTGGATGATGGTGGGGCTACCACTAAGTGCGTTAATGTTAGTGATTTGTTGGTTCTTACTAACCAGAGTTTGTTTTAATTTACATGATGTTGAAAGGGTCGATACGACATCGATGTTTAAAGATAAGTTAAGCGCGTTAGGGAATATATCTAAAGGTGAAAAGCTTGTACTAATGTTGTTTATTGCAGCCGCTTTAGGTTGGATTTTTAGACCATTAATAGGTAAAACCACAGGCTTGGCGATTAGTGATACAGGAATTGCGATGTTTATTGGGTTATTACTGTTTGTCATTCCAGTTGATCGAAAAACGGATACGCGCATTCTTGATTGGGAAGATACTAAAAAATTACCTTGGGGTGTGTTATTACTCTTTGGCGGTGGTTTAGCATTAGCAGGTTTAATCAAAAAATCAGGCTTAGCTGCCTATATTGGACTACAGCTAGAAAGTACGGCTAACTTCCCTATATTGGCAGCTGTGCTTGTTGTTACCATTACTATTATGTTCTTAACCGAAGTAACAAGTAATACCGCGACAACGGCGAGTTTTTTACCATTACTTGGCCCAATAGCTGTAACGCTCACCGATGGCCCTATGACATTAGTTATTCCGGCAGCATTGGCGGCAAGTTGTGCCTTTATGATGCCTGTGGCTACGCCTCCTAATGCAGTGGTATTTAGCTCTGGGCAATTACGTATTGTTGATATGGCTAAAGCCGGTTTTTGGCTTAATATTGCAGCGATTGTGCTAATTTCTGGCCTAATGCTAACGCTAATTCCGATGGTGTTTACTTTATAAAAGGTGCTTATATCAAATGCATTAAGTGAAGTGAATTTGTTGAGTCTTGGGCGGATAAGCTTGAGTTAGGCATTTGATTGACTATTAGTTGGCTAATGGGATAGCTGCCAATATTCATTAATAATTTGAGTATTTTTACGGTAAAAATGGCAATAAAAAGGGCTAGCACTGAAATATGCTAGCCCTCTCGGTTGTTACAAAGCTAAATAAAGCCTAATAGTTCCAATAGATACCTGCAGTCACAGCAATATTGTCATACTCAACTTCCGGAACACGTAAGCGCTTTCCATTTTCAAGTACTTTAGAAACAACGTCACGCTTTTTATACAAAGCATCAACCCCTGCCACAATAGCAACCTTTTCAGTTAGGTGGTAACGCAGACCTGCACGAGCGGTTAGGTCTATACCGTTGAAGTTCTCACTTAACGTGGTTGTTTCAAATTGGGTGTTCTGAATTTCATTGTACACAGGTACACCAACATCAGCCTCTGCATACCAAGTGAAATCTTGAGCTTGTTTGTTAAACTGAGTGTCGTAGCGAACGCCAGCATTAAAAATCATCGACATCTGATCTTCGGTAACTGAAACAACAGGTAATACTCGCCCATCTAATTCTTGCTGTGGCGTTATTGCATCATTTGTGGTTTGGCTCGGTAATAGAAAACGTGGCACTGAATCTTCTGGTGTACGAGGCAGTGCAATCAGAGCATCATCAAAGCTTTTCGCACCCGGTTGGACAAACTTAAAGTTTGAACGAGTAAAGCTTGATGTAGAAAACTTACCGCCCATAGTTAATTGTAACAGTGGCGAGTAATTGTAAGCGACCCTAGCACCGATCTCGTTGGCTTTGATTTTGAAAGCGTTTTGCTGGATATCACCAAAGCTATTCATTGACCATGTTTCAGTATCAATATCAGCTGAAAGAGTTGCCGCGCTATCAATATAAAAGCCCCACTCATCATCGAGCTTTGAGTAAGATAGCTGGCGCACAGTGGGATTTGTTACTGAAATCGACTGAGATAAAACCCCCAGATTAGCGACATCTGCTAATACCTCTGAGTATGATATCCGTTCAAAACCGACTCTTAATTCACTAAACGATGTACCTTTCTCTGCCATGGCAGAGGTAGAACAAAGCAATAAACAAGCTAATGATACTTTTTTCATAAACATTCCACTGAGTTAAATTTAATATTACTTGATTAGTTTTTATGGTATTGATTGGCTGAAAGCCGATGTAATTGAAAATACACTGAAATAGGATAATAGCAAGTGCTTAAAGATGATTAAGCCACGAACGTGACCGATAAGATCAACGTTCGTGGTAATACGGAAGGTTTACTGTTTAATCCATTCCTCGGTCCAGTACTCGTAGAGGCCCGTTTCACTATCATCAGGTAAACTTAATAACGTATAGTCGGCAACCTTAAAGTTGAGGGTACCACCGTCAATGCTGGTGGCTGAGTAATATGTTTTAACGTCCACAAAATCAATGACTAACTGACCAAACTCTATTGACCAAGTAAAGCTTCCTGTACCGCCGTCATCGACCACTGTACCTGTGTTATCACTAGTAAGCGTGACTGTAAATTCCTCTCCAATTGAGGCTGTCCCGTTAAATGTACCTACAACGTCTGCCGCTGTTAGGTAAATTTGATCTGTTTGAGTATTTCCGATTCGTTTTGACACCCCAGAGCCTTCACCATCTTTCCAAATAATGACGTCACCAACAAGGTTGATAATCGATTGGTCATAGGTAGTCATTTGTTGGTTCACAGTGAGTGAGGCATTATTAATTTCTAGCAATGTAGTACTGCTGTCCCAGCTATAGCTACCTGCATTAAGCCCTGCTTCTGATGGGTCGTTAGTCACTTCC
The DNA here is from genome assembly GCF_030689115.1 of Psychrobium sp. 1_MG-2023. Lineage (NCBI taxonomy): Bacteria > Pseudomonadati > Pseudomonadota > Gammaproteobacteria > Alteromonadales > Shewanellaceae > Psychrobium > Psychrobium sp. 1_MG-2023. Next base: position 65,960 of record NZ_JAUYVJ010000012.1, read on the forward strand.
ATAAACATAGTATCGTTTTGGAATACCGAGAGGAAGAACTCTCCATTAAGGTCACCATCATAAAAAGCGCCCACTAATGGGTTGGTTGGACTTTGCAGTCGAGCGAATGTTAATGTCTGCTCTGTACCATCTTCGGTGATTGATAGGGTCAGAGTATCGCCATCAACAGAAAGGCCATCGATGCTAGCGACATCTGATGCGGCAAAGTCACTCAAACCGTAACAACCGTTTGTATCTGTGGTAACGGCAAATGAGAATTGGCTGGTAGAAGGATTCCATGTATAGGTTCCTTTTTCATAGCCTGCACGACCCGTTTCATCGGCAGCAGTTGCTGGGTCATCACAACCCGTATCGACTTCTAAATCACGCTCTAATTGGATGTAGTGTCCGGTGTCAGTGAAAGTTAATGAAAAGTTGATACTGGAATTTATATCGGTCCAAGTATCATCAGCAATCCAAGTACCGACAATAGGTCTTTGAGTGGTTAAGTCACTATCTTGACTAATATCTTGTTTTGTTTCTTCGAGTAAAGTGGCATCGGAATCATTGACTGTAACGGTGAAGTCATCTGAGGTTGCTTTATCATCAATTAAATCGAGAGTTGAACTAACCCCATCAGGTAATGCATAGTCGTCGTTATCGACAACAATTTTGATCAGTGCTGCTAACGTGATTTTTTCATCAGTATCAACCGCCGCCTTAGCACTATCTAGCGCTTCTGCGGTTGTTGGTAAGCTACTATCACGGGTTAACAATGCAAACTCTGCAGTGGAAACGTTAGTAATGTTAACGCCAAAGTTTTCGTCTTTATCGAGTACGTTGTCACTGCCTGCTTGAGCCAGCAAGTTATCTAGGGAAGTAAGTTGTGAAACAAATTCAACTTCAGGGTTTAATGTACTATCACCTAACGCTTTGACCTGAACCAAGCTATTCTCGTTAAGTGACGAAGTATCTACAGTGATACTATAAATTCCATCTTCGTCGGCTGAGCCGGTAAACTTTTGCCCGTCAACGAGTAGTTCGACGGCTGCAAATGGAATCACTTTATCGGTAACTAAACCTGTGATGGTGACACTGGTTATTTTTCGAGTGATGGTAATTGTAATTGTTTCGGTTGCGCTAGCACCTTCATTGTCCGTAACAATTAATTCAAGCACGAGCTCGGTATCTGTATCGACGTCAGGTGCAACAAAGCTAATTTCTTGTGATGTCGCATTAACTATATTGACTTGAGGGCCTGACTTGACTGACCAATTATAGCTAGCAACAGAACCATCGCTGTCTGATGCGCTACCATTTAGAGATAATGTCTGCCCTTCTTGTATCCTTTGCTCACCATTGATCATGACTGACGGGGCTTTATTGGGGTCATCGTTATCATCACTCGATGAGCTACCACACCCGAAAAGTAAGCCGCAGCTCAATGCGATGGCCGTTAAATTGAAGCCAGATTTTGTTAGTGAAGTCATATTTCATTCCTATTGTTTTAGCGAAACAGTGACGTGATAGATAGAAGTGACGCCAAGTTAAGGTGAGTTACATACTATCTGAAGGTAGAGCATCTAGAGAGGGAAATCAATAATAATTATTTAGGATGAGAACTTTTTATACAGTAGTTCTTTGGTTGTGAAATGCCGCAACTTAATTATTGATTAAGCTGCGGTTTTCATACGGTGTGTGATGATTGTTATTGATTAGAAACCAAACAATGAAGAGCTAAAATACTTTTGTGCCACAGTATTAATGAAAATAGCCAACAAAATTACTGGGATAAAGGTACTTAATGAAAAGTTAATGTACTTTTGCATCAGTGAACCTTCAAACTCATCATTACCCACACTTAGCTCTTTATTGAGCTCATGACGCTTCCAGCGATAACTAACAAATAGACAAACTAGTAAACCATTAAGCGGTAAAATAGTGTCATAAAATAAGTCATAGATTATATCAAAGAAGGACTTCATCCCGCCGCCGTAAGTGACCATCTCTGTGAAAAATGCAACCATACCAAATGATAAAGCACAGGCGACAGTTAAACCGCCACCGATAGCACCCACTCGTGTCAGAGCTTGCTTACGTGTTTTGTTCTTTTCGTCGATTAAATAAGCGACAGGTACTTCGATAATTGAAACGAGTGAAGTGATGGCCGCAAAAAAGACTAATAAGAAAAACAATGTTGCAATTGCACTAGCGGCGAAGAAACCAATACTTGTTTGCAGTGCTAAAAATATTTTTGGTAATAAGACAAAAATTAAGCTAACCGATGAATCACTTAACTCGCTCGGGTTAACATCAGGGTTAAATGAGAAAATTGCTGGGAGAATCATTAAACCGGCAATAAAAGCGACACTAGTGTCGGTTAAGGCCACCATCTTCGCTGAGCTAACAATGTTAGTTTTTCGGCTTAAGTATGAGCCATAAGTCAGCAAGATCCCCATTCCTAGTGATAAAGAAAAGAAAGCTTGTGATAGCGCACCATTCACAACTGAGGCGGTAATTTTATCAAATTGAGGAATGATATAGAAAGATATTCCAGCGCTTGCGTTATCAAGGGTTAATACAAAACCAACTAGAGCTAATAGCATGACAAAAAGCGCTGGCATGAGAATTTTCGACGCTTTTTCGATGCCATCTTGAACGCCTAGCTTCAAGATTAAGTAAATAATTGCTGCGACACCGAGCATAGCCGCAAAAATGTAAGGGCTATTAATGTATTGGCCAAAACTATCTGGACTGGCTAGGTATTCGAGTTCTCCTACCGCAGCCATAATTAAATAGCCGAGGATCCATACGCTGATCACAGTATAGAAAACCCCGATCATAAACGGAGTGATAACACCAATTAAACCTGCTCCACGCCAAAATGGTTGTTGCCCTGACAAAGTGCCAAACGCACCCACGGGACCCTTTTTAGTGTGTCGACCCATTGCAAATTCAGCGACCATGACTGGTAGACAAATTAATATTACAAAAATAGCGTAAATGACTAAGAAGGCCCCACCGCCATTTTTAGCCGCATTAACTGGAAAACCAACTAAATTACCAATACCTACTGCAGAACCTGCAGCAGCAAGAATAAATCCAAGCTTGGAGCTAAATTGCTCTCTATTATCGTTCATAAATAGCCTTTTTTATAATTATGTTAACTTTATGTTGTTAACTTTTACTGCTTGATGCTAGCAAGCTTTTTTAAGAAAGTCTCACCTTTGCTCACTGAAATTGATACTTTGTTAAATTTGTCATGTTTCAAATGATGTTGTGATGGCTTAATAGACCATTTATTACTGACATTTCAGAGCTGAGTCAGTAAAATTCACTTTTTTGCTAAGTAGAGTTGTCGCTATGCGCGCCGGACGTCATATTGATGTGCCAGATAAGATTAATTGGTCAGTTTTTAAAACATTAATTCCTTACCTCGTTGAATATAAAAGCCGTGTTTTTATTGCACTTAGTTGTTTGATTTTAGCTAAGGTTGCCACCGTAAGCTTACCTTTTGTCCTAAAGTATATTGTTGATGATTTGGATAGTGAGCAACTTCAATTGATTGCAGCTCCAGTGATGTTAGTCGTTGCTTATGGTGCGTTACGACTTTCTTCGGTGCTGTTAGGTGAAGTGCGCGACACCGTATTTGGTCGAGTCACTGAGCGCGCAATGCGCCGTGTTGGGTTGCGGGTATTTAATCACTTGCATCGCTTAGATTTAGACTTTCATTTGAATCGACAAACGGGTGGGCTGTCACGAGATATGGAGCGAGGTGTGTCTGGGATAAGCTTCGTGATGCGCTTTATGGTATTTAATATTGTGCCGACATTAATTGAGTTTTGCTTTGTTGTCGGCATATTATTAATTAATTATGAAGTTAGCTTTGCGTTGATTATTACTCTCGCGGTGGTCAGTTACGCACTATTTTCTGTTAAAGCGACACAGTGGCGAACTCGGTTCGTTCGAGAGTCTAATATTGCTGACTCAACAAGTAACACTCGTGCCATTGATAGCTTGATCAATTATGAGACAGTGAAATACTTTGGTAATGAGACTTTTGAAGAGCAACAATATGATAAACAGCTAGCGCTATGGGAACAGGCTAAGCGCAAAAATCGCTTATCGTTATTTACCTTAAATGGTGGGCAAGCATTGATAATCGCTTGTGCGATGACGGCGATGATGGGGTTAGCGGCAAGTAATGTTGTTGCCGGTAATATGACCATTGGTGATTTTGTACTAATCAATGCGTTTACGATGCAAATATTTATGCCACTTAACTTTCTTGGTTTTGTTTATCGCGAGATAAGAGGCTCCCTTGCTAATATAGAGCAGATGTTTACTTTGCTAACTAAACAATCGAGCATCGCCGATAAGCCTTCAGCGCAAGACCTTGTATTATCAACAGGAAAAATTGATTTTAAAGATGTCGACTTTCGTTATCACCGTGAACGTGAGATCTTGACTCGGGTTAGCTTTAGTATTGAGCCCGGGCAAAAGGTGGCTGTTGTCGGTGCCAGTGGCAGCGGTAAATCAACCTTAGTGAAGCTGTTATTTCGCTTTTATGATGTTACCGATGGAACTATTTTAATCGATAATCAGGATATTCGTGATATTACTCAAGCTTCTCTACGTCAAGCGATTGGAATCGTACCTCAAGATACAGTGTTATTTAATGATACCATTTTTGATAATGTTCGTTATGGTCGCCCTGAGGCGTCAGATGACGAGGTGAATAGGGCGATCGATTTAGCTCACTTACGAGGCTTTATTGAGAGTTTGCCTGACAAAGAAAAGACTAAAGTGGGTGAACGTGGTTTAAAACTCTCTGGTGGGGAAAAACAACGTGTTGCTATTGCAAGAACGATTTTGAAACAACCTGCTGTATTAGTGTTTGATGAGGCAACGTCATCATTAGATAGCTACAGTGAACAACAAATTATGGCAGCCATCAATGAAATCACTGCTGATAACACCAGTCTGGTGATCGCGCACCGTTTATCAACCATCATTGATGCCGATAAAATTTTGGTTATGAAACAAGGCAAAATTATCGAACAAGGGACTCACCCTGAACTTTTAGCACAGCAAGGCGAATATGCCAAGTTGTGGCAACTTCAACAGCAATAAATGGAATAGTACGAGTTAACAATGAACTTTCAGACATTACAAGCTTATTCACAACGCATAAAATCAAACAAGGTATTTGAGATCTTTGTTATCTCAGTTATTGTTTTATCTGCGTTATTAATTGGTGCAAAAACTTATCACCTACCCAACTATGCTTTAGGCGCATTGGCATTATTTGACTGGTTTATAACGGCAATCTTCTTATTTGAAATTGTGATACGTTTTGTCGCCGATGATGATAAAAAGCGCTTTTTCACCAAAGGGTGGAATATTTTTGACACTTTAATTGTCGTGGTGAGTTTAATCCCAATTGAAGATAGCGAACTTGCGTTAGTTGGACGCTTAATCCGTATCTTTCGTGTGATGCGGATGATCTCTTTTGTCCCGGAACTGCGCATGCTGCTTAATTCATTATTACGTGCGCTGCCGCAGTTAGGCTACGTAGTTTTATTAATGTTCATTATCTTCTATATTTATGCGGCTATTGGCTCTAGCTTCTTCGCGGGCATAAATACAGACTTGTGGGGTGATATCTCCATTGCAATGCTGACATTATTCCGCGTCATGACGTTTGAGGATTGGACTGACGTGATGTATGAAGTGATGAATGTCTATAGCTTTGGTTGGATTTATTTCTTGTCGTTTATTTTCTTAACCACCTTTGCTTTCTTAAATATGGTGATTGGTATCGTAGTTAATGTGTTAGAGGATGAGCACGCTAAAGAGCGAGCTCAAAAAGATCTCGATGATGGCAAGCTAACGATTGAAGATTTGTCTAAGCAAATAGAAGAACTAAAAGTCTTAATTGCTAAAAAATAGCTAGAAATAATATTTTAATTCTAATTGAACAAAGCTATCTTGGCGTAGAGGGTGTGATGGGGCTAGTGAGTTGTCACTATCAAACCACCATACTTCTACGGCAAGCTTAGTATTTTCACCTAAACGAGTATTAGCTTCAATTAACGCACTGCGGCTGTTATGTTTCAAGTCAAAATTGATACCCGCGAGTAACTCCGATGACGAAAAGTCGTTAAACGCCCATCGCGTGGCAACAAATAAATTATCTTGAAAAACAGATTGGCTGCGTTGATCAACACTGTGCTCTATAAGTACCCCTATGTCATATTGTGTCTCAAGTGCTTGAGTGAACGTATACTCAAAACCAATGGTACTGGCAAAAAAGCTATTGTTCTTTGCTAGTAAACCAATAGCAGTATATTGGTTAGTGAGTTTTTTTTGTTGCTCATAACTTAGCTCAAACTTCCATAAACTACTATCGAGCGTGAGCTGAATATCACTGCTATAAACACGTGTTTGCCGATAGAAAGGGGTGAGTGTCGGCATTTCTTTTTTTACAATATTCGGTATGAAATCAGGGGAGCGTGATGTGCCATCAAAAACATTTAAACCAAACTCCCAATCATCGTAAAGAGCATTAATACGCATAGCTAAATCAATGTTCTTTTGTTGCTGTTTTGATTGATATAATGGGGTGTCAGTGACGAGTAGTGGAAATCGTAACCTTGCTGGCGCTGTTTGAAACTTTGGCTGGGAAAAATAAGGCATTACAAAAAATTCGATACTGCCCCAATCTTTAATTAAACTAAGCTGTGCCATTAATTGACCTAACTTATCCTCGCCGTCAGGCGATGATATTTGATCTGTTGGGTTAATAATATCAACTAAATGACGTGACTCGGTAACGCCCCAAAATACCACCTTAGACCCTAAGGAAAACTCATAAGCTTCACCGAGCGGGTTTTGTCCCAAATGGAGCCAATAGGCCTGCTTAAAAAGAAATTGAGAGCGATTATCATCGACGGTATCGTAACGATAGAAAGGGTTGATGGTTAGGCTATCGGAACCTAGCTCATTTTCCCAATAGATTTCGCTATCGATAAATACATTGGTTTGGTTAGACTTTTGCTGAGGCAGCAGGGGCTGCTGCCAAAAATGTCTCTGCTCAAGACCAACATGATTATTAAACTGCATTTGAGCGTTGGCACTCGTGCCAAGTAATAACGCCATCAAACCCAGTGATTGTAAAATGGCTAGCCTTTTCATTATTTAATTCGCTTTAAACTGTTTTTATTAAAGTCTTTGGTTGAGAAATTAACATCAAACGATAAGCTTTCGGTGATGATTTCAGTGGACTTGCCGGTTAAGTGATTAACCATAATAGCTTGATGGGCACGCCAATATTGATCTTTATAGAGATTATATTGAGATGAGGATAGTGTTTTTAGTAAGGATTTTTTACGGTCATAAAACTCAATCTTGTGCACTCTTAGGTGGTTAGTATCAAGCCAGGTGATTGTTTTACTATATCCAGAATAACGATCTGTTGGTGTAGCCTCAATGACATGGCATTGCTGAGCACCGCAGGGTTCTTGGCGTAGAAATAAAAAACTATACTTTTCAATTTCAAACGAACTTAAGTCTTCGTATGCGAATTCACTGCCCATAAAGGGGCCGGATTTATTTCTAGACGATATACGTTTCACACGTTTTAGTGCCGGTAAGTACAGCCATTGGTCGTCATTTTTCGTGATATGAGAAAAGTTTAAAAAAGCCGTTCCTTTGATATCTCTTGGTGTGTCAAATATAGTTAGCCCTTTATCGCCATCCCCCTCTACTTCTAACGCGCGGCTTCTAAATTTGCGAATGCTGATATCGCCTTGAGCATTTTTTAAAATCATTTGGGATTGTGACTCGCTGCTCTGCCAACCTTTATCGGCGGCTTTTCTCGCTTGAGCTATCGCGAGTCCTTTTGCGGCGGGGTCGCTGATATCAAATGTTTGCTCGGCGGCAAATGAAATGTTAGTGAGTGCTAACGTTATGCCTAATATAGTCAGCTTAAGTGGATTGAGGGTCATTGCTTAGCTCCTTGTGGCTCACTGATTTGTCGAAAATAAGTAAAAATGCCGGCAATAGTAGAAAATCTACTATTAGTGCAATTGTGATAATAACTGCGGTTAATAGCCCCATATCAGCGTTCATTTTAAAGTTTGATAGGGTTAAAATCATAAAGCCAATTGTGAGAACCACAGTGGTAATCCACAAGGCTTTACCGACATGTTCAAAGGCTTCTTTGATGGAATCTTCGGCATTGAGCCCTTGTTTACGAGCGATGTTGTATTTGCTTAAAAAGTGAATCGTATCATCAACAACGATACCTAAGGTAATACTTGTTACAACTGATAATGCTAAGTTGATATTGCCATCAAGGATAGCCCAGATCCCAAAGCCAATAGCTGCAGGGGCAATATTAGGCAGTAAGCTGATAAAACCTAAGCGCTTAGAGCGAAGAGAGAGGCCTACTAGCATTGAAATCAACACCAAAGCTATCGCGCTGCCTAATAACATACTACTCATATTTCGTTCACCGATATGCGCAAAAACAAGGGCTGTGCTAGCCATGCCAACTTTTAGGTCGCTAGCATGTTGTTCAAACCAATGAACTGCGCGTTGTTCGATGGCGAGAAGCTCATCTGAGCCTGAGCTTTTAAAGTTGGCCATCACACGGGTTGCAGACTTGTCGATATTTAATTGATTATTTAAGTCGAGGCCATAAGGCAGACTCATCTCATACATCAACAGGTATTGCGCGCTAAGCTCACGCGACTCAGGTAGTCGGTAAAAAGCTTCTTTGTCGCCATGCATATTTTTGTTGAGTCGTTTTATAGTTGTAGTGATTGTGCTGACATGATCTGTCTCTGGTTGTTGCTCTAGCCATAGTACAAATTGATCGACCAACGCAAGAAATTCAGGCTTATTTATACCGTTCGTTTCACCACTATCAATTGAGAAGCTGATCGATGTGATCCCTGCAAGGTGCTCTCCCATATAGTCAGTCGCTTGTCTAAACTCTGTCTTTGGTGAAAAATATTCAACGGCTACATCGTTAATTTTGTTAGTAAATAACATTGCACTAATCGCAATGACTATTAATGAACCTATTATTGCTACATTTCGGTAGTGTGCTATTACAAAGTTGGCAATTGAAATAAAAGGGCTTTGTTTTTGCGATGGTGATGGTGCTGAGAGTTTTACGATGGCAAGCAGTGCCGGGTATAGCGTCACTGAGAGTACAAAGGCCAACATAACCCCGATGGCTACTAAATTACCGAGATCACGCATTGCTGGGGAGTAAGAAAAGTTGAGAGTTAAAAAACCAATGCTAGTGGTAATACTGGTTAGAAAAATGGGCATGAAATTAAGTTGATAGCTTTTGATGATTGCTTCATTCTTCTCCATGCCTTTTTGCATCGCATAAAAAACCCCAGAGACGAGGTGAACACAATCGGCTACGGCCAATGTCATGACGATTGTTGGAACACTGACAGTGGTTGTCGTTAAGTCAATCCCCAACCATCCGGCAAGCCCCATCGTTGCGCCAATGCTTGTCACGATAATAATAAGCGAGGCAAACATAGCGGTTAATGAGCGTAGTAGAATCGCCAATAAGATAACAATAGCGACAAACATAATTGGAATTAGGGTTTCAGCGTCTTGTTGTGACTCATCGGCAAACGCTTTGTTCATTGCAATCACCCCAGAGAGGTGAAAATCGACTTCGGGATATTTCGCTTTATATTCTTCGATTAATCGTGTGACATAGTCGCCAGTTTGCGGCAACTCGGCGACGAAATCCTTACCCGGTAACTGAATGGTGACATTAATTACTGTTGATGACTTATCGGGAGCAATGAGCTTTTTTAACAGCGCAGGTTCATTTAATGCAATTGATTGCATTGAGGCGATCTTCTGTGGATTTAGATCGTCGAGTTCAAGCAGTAAATCTTCTACATATAAGTCGTCTTCAATGGATTGGGTGTGTTGATAGTTGGTGATGGAATCTACGCGTATTGAGTGGGGGATTTGCCATGCTTGATCAGTTAATTGCCAAACTAATGATAAGGTTTGCTTCGTAAACACCTCTCCATCTTTAGGGGCAACGATAATGGCAACATTATCACTTTTATTAAAGTTGGCCTGCATCGAATCAAAGGCGAGCAAGTTAGGATCATCTTGGCCAAAAAACACCCGGTAATCACCATTGAACTGAAGGTTCTTTCCTCCGGCGGCGGCAACAATAATAACTAACAATAATAGCAAGACACTAAGAAAGCGATGCCTGACTAAAAACGTAGCCATGGTTTTAAGCATGAGCAACTCTCCCTAGTTGAGCTATTGAATTAAAATCAAGAGTTTTAATGAATGACCATTCTAGTATAACGGCTCGATTAAAACCAAGACTAATTTTGTATAAAAAATATCAGTGATTGCGTAATAAAAACAAATTAAAATGATATTTCTCTTGTTTTAAGTTCATTTGTTGTGTACTTTCGTAATTAAATTACATAAATGATTTTTTCAAATCGTGAAAAGGTGAAGAAAATGGCAATTAAAGTCGCAATAAATGGTTATGGTCGTATTGGTAGAAATGTACTTCGTGCTTTGTATGAAGAACAACAAGATTCGCCAGTAAAAATTGTAGCAATTAATGATTTAGGCGATAGTGCTTCAAGTGCTCACCTGACACAGTTTGATTCAGTTCATGGCCGTTTTAACGCTGACGTTCACTACGCCGACGGTGTAATGTCTGTTAATAATGATGAAATTAAGATGTTTAGTGAGCGTGATCCTAAACAACTGCCTTGGCAGGATCTTGATGTTGATATCGTTTTCGAATGTACGGGTATCTTCACGTCTAAAGAAGCGGTTCAGCCTCACTTAGAAGCAGGCGCTAAAAAAGTCATTATCTCTGCACCGGCAAAGAATGTTGATGCAACAGTTGTTCACGGTGTTAACCACGATACGTTAACGCAAGAAATGACAGTTATCTCAAATGCTTCTTGTACAACAAACTGTTTAGCACCTTTTGCTAAAGTATTAAATGATGAAATTGGTATTGAGTCAGGCCTGATGACAACGATTCACGCATACACCAATGACCAAGTGTTATCTGATGTTTGCCATAGTGACTTACGTCGTGCTCGTGCCGCTGCAATGTCTATGATCCCAACCAATACTGGTGCCGCTGCAGCCGTTGGATTAGTTGTTCCTGAGTTAAAAGGTAAGTTTGACGGTATGGCTGTTCGTGTACCAACGTCAAACGTGTCGCTTGTTGATTTGTCTTTCATCGCTAAGCGCGATACGAGTATTGAAGAAATTAACCAACTTGTTGCTGAAGCTGCCTGTCAGGCGCCACTAAGTGGTGTATTAGGTGTTAATACGCTTCCACTTGTTTCTATCGATTTTAATCACAACCCGCTCTCTTCGGTTTTTGATGCGACGCAAACGCGTGTGTCTGGTCGTTTGGTTAAAGTGATGGCTTGGTATGATAACGAGTGGGGCTTTAGTAACCGCATGTTAGATAACGCGGTTGCATTATTTAATGCACCAGCGGCGGTTGATGTAAAAAAGTTAGCAAAAGAAGCTGAGGTCGCTTAACTCTTAAGCGGCTCAAGGGGATTAATCGGTCAAACTACGTTAGAATCTAACAATGAAAGATTCTTACCAACGCATATTAGCTGTAGTTAAATTAATTCCCTTTGCACACGTTGCTAGTTACGGTCAAGTTGCCGATCTAGCAGGTTTACCCAATCGAGCTCGGTTGGTCAGCAAAGCTTTAAAAGTGGCTACAGATAATAGCGACATACCATGGCACCGAGTAGTTAATAGCCAAGGTTATGTGTCCATTCCTAAAAGTGAGCCTGCCTATCAACAACAATTAAACTTGTTGCGTGATGAAGGTGTCGAACTTAAGGGAACAAAAGTCAATTTCATTAAACATCGCTGGCAACCGAGTATTGAGACTTTGTTGTTTGAATTAAGTTATTAAGTGAAGGGTCCCGCAAGGGCAAAGAACATGACTACAGATAAAAAAACACACCCTACCGATATCGTCTTATTTGGCTGTCAAGGTGACTTAACTCGCCGTAAACTCCTGTCTTCGTTATACCAATTAGAAAAAGCTAACTTATTAGACGCTGATAGCCGTGTGATTGGTGTCGCTCGAGAGCAATTTTCACCTCAAGAGTATCAAAGCCAAGTTCAAGCGAGTCTCGCTGAATTCATCAATGAAGAGCTTGACCAAGATGCTGTTGAACGCTTTGTAAGTAAAGTTAGCTACATCGATATGAATTTAACCGATGTTGAAAGTTACGCTAAATTAAAGCAAGTCATTGCAGACAGCTCTAATCCACTCATTAACTATTTTGCTGTACCAGCCTCGATTTATGGCAGTATTTGTCAAGGTTTAGCAAGTGCCGGTTTAAATCACGAACAATCACGCGTGGTGTTAGAGAAGCCAATTGGTCATGATTTATTATCGTCAAACGAAGTTAACGATCAAGTTGCTGAATACTTTAATGAGCATCAAACTTACCGTATCGATCATTACCTAGGTAAAGAGACCGTACTTAACTTACTTGATTTACGTTTCGCCAACTCGCTCTTTTCATCTAAGTGGGATAACAGCACCGTTGACCACGTTCAAATCAGTGTTGCTGAGGAAGTGGGAATCGAAGGTCGTTGGGGTTATTTTGACCAAGCTGGTCAAATGCGCGATATGCTGCAAAACCATTTAATTCAAATTTTAACCTTAGTTGCTATGGATCCACCGCTAAGTTTGGATGCTGATAATATTCGTGATGAAAAAGTTAAAGTATTAAAGGCATTAAAACCTATTAACGTTGAAAACGTTTTTGAAAACAGTGTCCGTGGTCAATATGCTAACGGTTTCCTTCAAGGGAAAGAAGTTCCTGGTTACCTCGAAGAAGAGGGGGCTAATACCCAATCGAATACAGAAACTTTTGTTGCACTAAAAGCTGAAATCGATAACTGGCGCTGGGCCGGTGTACCGTTTTATTTAAGAACGGGTAAACGCATGGCCAACAAAGTCTCTGAGATTGTGGTTTACTTTAAAAATCCAGCACATAACTTATTTAAAGAGCACTACCGAGAACTCCCACCGAATAAGCTAACAATTCGATTACAGCCTCAAGAGGGCGTTGAAATTCAAATGCTTAATAAGGTTCCTGGTTTGGAAGCAACTCAACGCCTACAAACCACTAAATTGGATTTAAGTTTTAACCAAGCTTTTGAAAATGAGCGTATTGCAGATGCTTATGAGCGTTTATTACTAGAAGTCATTCGTGGTAATCAAGCACTATTCGTTCGTCGTGACGAAGTTGAAGCATCTTGGAGTTGGTGTGACGGAATTCTATCGGCATGGCAAAGCACCGGTCAGCCGTTAACTACCTATCCTGCTGGTAGTTCGGGCCCTGTTGCATCAGTTGGTTTAATTGCTCGTGATGGCCGAGCGTGGGACGAATAAAATGAATATTAGTAACTTTAAAACGCCGGCATTAATGACGGCACACTTAGCACAAGAAATAGAAGCAAAGTTAACGCAAGCAATTAGCGAAAATGGCAAAGCAACATTACTTGTTTCTGGCGGTAAATCACCAATTGCATTGTTTGAACTATTAAATCAGCGCGACTTGGATTGGTCAAAGGTGATTATCTCATTAGTGGATGATCGTTGGGTTGGTACTGACAACAGTGATAGTAATGAACGCTTAGTCAATCAATACCTGTTAGTAAATAAAGCGGCAGCAGCTCAATTTGTTGGTTTAGTTGGATCACAAGAATCTGCGTTTGATGGTATTGGTGATGCTGTAGAGCGAATCAATGACATTGCCCAAATTGATGTCATGATTCTGGGTATGGGTGAAGACGGTCATACGGCTTCGATTTTCCCGTGCTCGAGTCAAGTGCATGATGCAATGTCTGCTGATAATAAGCAGCGTTTAATTGCGGTCGAACCAACAACTGCACCTTACCAACGTATCAGTTTCACATTAAATGAAATTTTAGCCGCTAAACAAGTTTACTTACCATTAAGTGGTGAGAAAAAACTGGCTGTGTTTGAACAAGCACAACAATTGAGCGACTTAGCCCAAATGCCAATTAGCGCTGTCATTAAACAACATAATGCACTTGATGTATTAGTTAGCGAATAGATTAGAGAGTAAATCATGAATCCGGTTATCCAACGTGTTACACAGCGAATCATTGAACGAAGTAAAGCGACCCGCCAGGCTTATTTAGAAAAAATAGCTGCGGCTCGCAGCAAGGGACCAATGCGTGGTGCTTTATCTTGCGGTAACTTGGCTCATGGTGTTGCTGCTTGTAGTAAAGCTGAAAAAGACGATCTTAAATCATTAACTAAAGCAAATATCGGTATTGTTTCATCGTATAACGATATGCTGTCAGCACATCAGCCTTATGAGACTTACCCTCGTCAGTTAAAAGCTGCGATTGCTAAAGAAGGCAGTGTTGCACAATTTGTTTCAGGTGTACCTGCGATGTGCGATGGTGTGACTCAAGGTCAACCTGGCATGGAACTTAGCTTATTAAGCCGTGACGTGATTGCAATGACTACGGCCGTTGGTTTGTCACATAACATGTTCGATGGCGCGTTAATGCTAGGCATCTGTGACAAGATTGTTCCTGGATTACTGTTAGGTTCATTAAGCTTTGGTCACTTACCTACTATTTTTGTACCAGCGGGCCCAATGCCTTCTGGTATACCAAATAAGCAAAAAGCCGCCGTTCGCCAAGCATACGCTAAAGGTGAAGCTGGTGAAGATGAATTATTAGATGCAGAAATGTCTTCATACCACTCTGCTGGTACTTGTACTTTTTATGGTACAGCTAATTCAAACCAGCTAGTTATTGAGATGATGGGTCTGCAACTGCCGGGTTCTTCGTTTGTGCCTCCAAATGGCGGTCTACGCACGGCATTGACCGATTTTGCTGGTAAGCAAGTCAGCCGTATAACTGAGCAAGGTGGTAGCTATTTACCGATTGGTGAGATTGTTGATGAAAAATCAATGGTTAACGGTATTGTTGGTTTATTAGCTACGGGCGGTTCAACTAACCTAACTATGCACTTAGTCGCGGTAGCAAAAGCGGCTGGTATCTTAATCGATTGGTCGGATATGGCAGAACTTTCGACCGCAATCCCACTTTTAACACGTATTTACCCGAACGGTGAAGCTGATGTTAATCACTTCCACCAAGCTGGTGGTATGGCCGTATTAGTCCGTGAGTTACTAAAAGGTGGCTACTTACATAATGATGTTAAGACTATTGTTGGTGAAGGATTAGAGCGCTACACCCTTGTACCGACGATGATCGACGGGCAATTAGACTGGGTAGATGCACCAGAGAAAAGCGGTGATGAAACAGTACTAACAAGTATTGATAAGCCGTTCCAACATCATGGTGGTTTACAGCTGCTTGCTGGTAACTTAGGACGTGGTGTTATTAAAACATCATCACTGACTGATGAACAATTAATTGTTGAAGCACCAGCTGTTATTTTCGAAAGTCAGCATGACTTAGATAAAGCGTTCCAAGCCGGTGATTTAAATAAAGACTGTGTTGTTGTGGTTCGTTTCCAAGGTCCTCGCGCTATCGGTATGCCGGAGCTTCATAAATTAACGCCGCCATTATCGGTTCTACAAGGTCAGGGCTATAAAGTTGCACTTGTTACTGATGGCCGCATGTCTGGTGCCTCAGGTAATGTCCCGGCTGCAATTCATATGACGCCAGAAGCTATTGACGGTTCATTATTAGCCAAAGTTGTAGAGGGCGACTTGATTCGTCTTGATGCTGAAACCGGTGAATTAACATTATTAGTCGATCAAGCTGAGCTTGACGCTCGTCAAGAAGCTGTTCCTGCATTAGCTGAAAGCCGTATAGGTATGGGACGTGAAATGTTTGGCTCGATGCGTAGTAATCTTTCTGGTGCAGAGCAAGGTGCTTGCTCACTGTTCGCCGAAGGTTAAATCTAATTTTATGTGGCCTAGTGCCGCATTAAGCTGATAAGAAAGTTTCACTAGATGACTTTTGGAGAAGGGACGCTTCATCTCTTATCAGCTGCTAGTCCTAATTATTAATATTACAGAATTATCGTTTGATTTTACGTGATAGATAACACTAAAAATCAACAGAAGCAAAAAGGAAATCATCAATGAGCAGTAATAATTGGCAATTACAACCGAGTGAGCTTTTTGCCGCAGGTCCTGTTGTACCAGTAATTGTTATCAGCAAAATAGAGCAAGCATTACCTTTAGCCAAAGCATTATTAGATGGTGGCATTCGAGTAATGGAAGTTACTTTACGCACTGAGTGCGCCGTTGAAGCGATACGCGTTATTGCCAAAGAGTATCCAGAGTCTTTAATCGGTTCAGGTACGGTGATTAACGCTGAACAGCTCGCTCAAGTAACCGAAGCTGGAGCTAAATTTGCCATTAGTCCGGGTTCAACCCCTGCACTATTGGCACAAGCCGCGGAAGGCTCAATCCCTTTAATTCCAGGGGTGGTTAGCCCTTCGGAGTTAATGAGTGGTATCGAGCTTGGTTATGATCACTTTAAGTTTTTCCCTGCGGAGTCTAATGGTGGCTCTAAAGCGTTAAAATCATTGGGAGCACCGTTTAAAGGTATTAAATTCTGCCCAACTGGTGGTATTTCTCTACACAATGCCCCTGAATACTTAGCGCTTGATGCTGTTAGTTGTATCGGGGGCAGTTGGATCGTTCCTCTTGACCTTGTCGAGGCGGGTGAGTGGCAACAAATTACTCAACTTTGTAAAGAAGCAGTAGCAGCGCTTAGCTAGGCGCTTAAAACCTTAGCTCTACAATTTGAATTACTCCTTGAGTGTTGTTTTCGCCACACCTTGCTTTGTGCTCGGTGTGGTTTTTTTGTTTTTATATGAAAGTTTTTCTTTGTTCGCAGGTCTTGTTAGATAGGTTAGATATTTACATTTTTCACAAAAGCCAGATCAACGTTTGTCTTGAGTGACTGTTGCTTTGAAGAGTCATGTTGAATGATGTTGATGTTTTATCTACAAACTCTACTCCAATAAATTATAAGCAATTAATGCAAAGGAAAATATTATGAATAAAGTATTAGTTAATGGCGCTGTAGCAGCCGCAATCACCCTAGCAGCAGTAGCAGCCCCTGAAGCTGAAGCAAGAGGAAAAATGGAAAAATGTTACGGTGTAGCTAAAGCTGGACAAAATGATTGTGCCGCTGGTCCTGGTACATCATGTGCTGGAACATCGGTAAAAGATGGGCAAGGTGATGCTTGGATGTATGTCGCAAAAGGTACTTGTGAAAAAATTGTTGGCGGCAGCTTAAAGCCTAAAAAAGCGTAATCTAAGATGCTAATCGCGTCTGATACTAAACCTATGCCTGCGCGTGCAGGCGTTGGTTTAAAGCCACAACATGTGGACGCTATTTTGTCGCAGCGTCCTGATATTGGCTGGTTTGAAATCCATGCTGAAAATTACATGGGCAAGGGTGGGATAATGCATCATCACCTTCAAGCTGTGTCTGAACATTATCCGTTGTCGATTCATGGTATCGGTTTGTCTTTAGGCTCAGAAGAAGGCCTAGTAGCGAATCATTTAGCTGCATTAAAACAGCTTGTTGAGCGCTATCAACCCAGATTAGTTTCTGAGCATTTATCTTGGAGTCAGCACCAGCAAGTGGCATTAAATGATTTGTTACCTGTTCCTTATACTCAAGAGGCGTTGGACGTGTTTTGTCGCAACATTGATCAAACGCAGACGATACTCGAACGACAAATCCTCATTGAAAACCCATCGAGTTATTTTACGTTAAAGCAACAAGATTACAGTGAACATGAATTTTTGGTCAGGGTCGCCCAACAAGCTGGTTGCGGTATTTTACTCGATGTTAATAACGTTTATGTTAGTGCCTGTAATCACGGCTTTGACGCTTATGATTATATTCGCTCTATACCCGCTGTGCTGGTTGGTGAGATCCATTTAGCCGGTCATTCCGTTCAATCAATCTTATCGGGAGAAGTGCGAATAGATGATCACGGTTCTAAGGTGTGCCGTGAAGTGTGGGAGCTTTATCAATTTACTTTGACACATGTTGGAGCAAGACCAACTCTTATCGAGTGGGATACTAATGTGCCCGAATGGGCAACACTCTATGAGCAAGCGCAGCTAGCTCAACACATCCTTGAGCAATATACTCTTGCAACAACCAGCCCTGATAAGTCGATTTTAGTGCACCCATTAAATACTTCGAGGCTGGTATGAGTAAAATTAAATTAGCTGAATTTCAGGGGCGTTTTAAACAACTTCTATTAAGTCCTGTCATTGAAGCTGACGCGAATGATTTCTTGGGCTTAATTCAAGAGCACTATAGCGATGATGATGATTTTATTGAAGCTAAATTACGTTTAGCGATTTATCGCAATAATGTTATTCATTCGTTGATGACTGCTTTAGGAGAGCTATACCCGGTGGTTAAGCGTTTAATTGGTGATGACTGTTTTAACCATGCAGCGCGGAAATTTGTCCGTAATACCCCCCCTGCGCAAGCCGCCTTAGTCTTTTATGGTCAAGAGTTCAGTGAATTTATCAAAACATTTACTCCTTGTATTGAGTTGGAGTTTTTAGCTGATGTTGCAGCGCTTGAGTTTTTTGTTAATCAAGCCTATCACAGCGGAGATAGTGTGTTGTTTGACCCTGCAACTCTTAGTGAGGTTGCTCCTGAGCAGTTAGGTAATATTACATTTTCATTAATACCTTCGGTGACATTAATGCGCTCTGACTGGCCTATTGATAGCATCTGGCATGAAAACTTGAAAGTGCAACCAGAATTAGTTGATTTAAGTGAAAGCCAGCCTTGCTCTTTAATGGTGTACCGACGTGATATGCAAGTTGAAGTGGTCAATTTAGACCCGAACTGCTTTCTCTTCTTAAGTCGATTACAACAAGGATTACCTATCTCTGTTGCTTGGAGCGAAGCAGTAGGAGATGCAAAAAAGCAGGGAAGGGAGCTCCCAGACCACGAGCTTAGTTCAATGCTCGGATACTTATTCGGATTGTCGATATTTAGTCGCTTTTCCTTATCATCGGAATATTGACCTTTTAACTATTTTAAAAATAAAATTTTAGCTGTAGGAGCGTCCAATGAACGCGATAAATACAAAAATTAATAACCTTTTTTCAAAAATCCCCCACGATATTATCAGCCTAATAGCCCGTATTGCTGTCGCTATGGTGTTTTGGCGCAGTGCCCAAACCAAGTTTAGTGGTTGGGAGTTTTTGGGACAGAAATGGCAGTTTTTTAATTTAAATGATTCAACATTTATGCTGTTTGAGTACGAGTATGCTTTACCTGTTTTACCGCCTGAAATCGCCGCTTATTTAGCGACCTTTGGTGAGTTCTTTTTGTCGTTAGCACTATTGTTTGGTTTTTTAACGCGGTTAAGTGCTTTGGGGTTAATAGTTATGACGGCAGTGATTCAAATATTTGTTTACCCAGAAGCTTGGCCAACGCATATATTGTGGTTTGCTCCCTTACTTTACTTAGTGAAAGAGGGCGGTGGCATAGCCTCTTTAGATAAACTAATATTCAAGTAAAGCCTATCGGGTTCGAGTGTTAACTCGTTTGTCTAATTAATCAATGGGTTACGTTGTAGTGGTACCATAGTATTAGGCAATAAATTAGTTGTTCAAAAAATAGGTATGTTATGGTTTAGCAAACTTTTTGTAAGGACTAAATAATGGCTAAAGTGGCAATAGTAACGGGCGGGGCAAGTGGTATTGGCTATGCGGTAGCACAATCATTAATTGAAAGTGATCATGTGGTAGTGATCGCTGATTTAAATGAGGAAGTAGGCGCAAAAGCAGCAAAAGAGCTTAACTGTTATTTTATTCAAGCGGATTTATCGCAGCAACAAGATAATAAACGACTTGTTGAGCAAACTGTTGAACAGTTTGGGCGCGTTGATATCTTAGTTAACAATGCTGGTTTTCAGCATGTTTGTAGCGTGGAAGAGTTTCCTGAGCAAACGTGGAATACAATGATTAGTGTCATGCTAACCTCGCCATTTTTGTTAACAAAGTATTGTTGGCCTTACATGAAAAAACAGAACTGGGGACGTGTCGTTAATATTGCTTCAGTGCATGGTCAAGTCGCTTCTCCTTTTAAAGCGGCTTACATCGCTGCTAAACATGGTTTAGTTGGATTAACTAAAACCAGTGCTTTAGAAGGCGGTGAGTGTGGTATTACCGTTAATACTATTTGTCCTGCGTATGTGAGAACGCCATTGGTTGATAAGCAAATTGCTGATCAAGCGGCTAATCATGACATTGAACCAGATGAAGTGATCACTAAAATCATGTTAAAGAATGCGGCAATCAAACGTATGATTGATCCTGAAGAGATTGGTCAGTTGGTTAATTACGTAGTGAGTGATGCCGCGAGATCGTTTACGGGATCAAACCTGACGATTGATCTTGGGTGGACAGCTCAATAGATCGCAATTTAGTTATTGAAAAAGTCAACGCTGAAGTGTCCCCTAAAAGAAGGGCACTTTTCAAGCGTTGGCTTTTTTATTGCGATGGTTTTGACGTTCGGTGATTTTAAGCGACGACTGGTACTGGCAGTGTAGCCACAGCGGCTTGCAACTGTTGCGCTAGCTCTTCATTTCTTAGTGTGCCTGTGTCTGTGTCAAAGTTGTCATAAAAGCTTGGTACAGACAAGCTCGCTGTAACATTACCAGCAAAGTGAGGTGCAGAAGCAACAGCAGCACTTAATACTGTTTTAGCGCCACCAGGACCCGGTGATGTTGCTAAGAAGACTAATGGCTTATTTTGATAAAGGCCACGCTCAACGCGTGAAGTCCAATCGAATAAATTTTTAAATGCGGCGCTGTAGTGGCCGTTATGCTCAGCGAAACCGATGATGATGGCGTCTGCTTGACCCAGCTTATTGTAAAAGTCTTGAGCTAATTGTGGCTGGCCTAATTCTTTTTCACGATCTTCGCTAAAGATCGGCATTTCATAATCGTTGATGTCTAATGTTTCAACTTGGGCACCAGGAATTAGGCTTGCTGCATGTTGAGCTAATTGTTGGTTGATAGAGTTTCTGCTGTTGCTTGCGGCAAATGCTAATACTTTCATGTTAATTCCTCTTTTTCCTAGTTTACTCAGGATGAACTATTTGAATGGCTATTTTTAACGTTTGTGTTACAGGAGGCTGCAAGTTCAATTTCTTTAATTTGTACTTGATAGTAAGCCAAGTCCTTTAACCGTTGAATTAAGGTAACTATAAAGGGAGTAATGGTAAAGATTAATAGCTTATTAATTGAAACACTGTTTCCATATGACTCCTAATAATGTAACTTTTGTTTTTTTATATTCAAATAAGGCTCAATCCCGTGGTAGATAAAAAGCAAGATACAAAGCTGTTTGATGGAGTCGTGATTTTTACCAAAGTGATTCAGCATCAAACTTTTTCCGCGGCTGCAGAAGCTACAGGACACTCAACGTCTTATATCAGCAAAGAAATAAACAAGTTAGAAGCAAGATTAGGGGTGCGGTTATTAAATCGAACTACGCGTACTTTGAGTTTAACCCCTGAAGGGGAATCTTATTATAATCAATGCCAGCAATTGGTATTTGACGCAGCGCACGCTGTATCAAATTTGAATCTTGGTAGGGTTGAGCCAAAAGGTCTATTGAAAGTAAGTTGCCCAACATCTTTTGGTCACTCACATTTACAGCCAATATTGTCTGAGTATTTAAGATTATATCCCGAAGTGAGTTTAGAGTTAGATTTTAATGACCGCAAGGTGGATTTAATTGAAGAAGGTTACGACCTAGCAATTAGAGCTGCTATGAGCCTTGAAGACTCGAGTCTGATTTGCAAGAAGATTAGAGATTATCGAGGCTATACGGTGGCTTCGCCGCAGTACCTTGAATACAACGGTCGGCCTCGGACGCCCTATGAACTTATTAAGCATCGGTGCATGGGCTATAGTAATCATAAACAGCCTAATCGATGGGTATTCGAGAACCAAGAAGACAAAAAGGTTGAAGTTGATGTACCTCTAAGTATTTTATGTAATAGCGCAGAAGTATCATTGGCGATGGTGCTCGATGGACACGGTATTTGCCGCCTGCCAGAGTTTTACATGGAGCAGCAACTCGCTAATGGCGAAGTCGAGGTGTTATTTGAAGAGTATCATGCGCAGGTTATTAGCGTTTATGCGCTATACCCAAGTCGTAAGCATCTTTCACCCAAAGTAAAATGTTTTATAGAACTATTGTTAGAGCGGTTAGGGCAGTAATAAATTAGGTCTTATATTTGTTGATTGAATCTTGGTTGTCAGTATATTTTACAAAGTGACAATGTTAGTTTTTTTATTCTTTTTAATTTATTGATAAATAATGGCTTTTCGTTTTGGTTTGAAAATTGCTAACTAAACGAAATACCATGACAAACTCAAAAGGGTAATTATGACAAAATTAATCTACATAGTGATGTTGGCGGTGGCAGTTTTTAGTTTTAATTCTCATGCATCCTTGATAACAGATGAAGTTTTTCTATCTTGTGAGCAAGATTCAGGAGGGACTGATCCCGCTTGTGAAGGTAATGGGCTTATGTCGTCTATTGTCGGAGCGGGCGTAGAGTATCCTGATTATTTTAACTTTCAGAATTCTATATCTATAGACGTAGGCGACAACTCTATTTCAGTTTCATTTGAGAATGGACCTTATTGTGGCTGGTTTACTTGTGATGGTTCGGGATACTTAACATTTGAACTCACCAGCTTAGATTGGGTTGGTATGCCGTCTGGGTTTATATCTGGACTTGATGTCAGCACAAATATGTCAGGAATTCTTACGAGTTTTGCAGCGCATAGCGTGAAGTTCGAGCTACCTGAAACTCAAGTGACTAATGATATGTTTCTTGATATTGGTTTAATTACACAGCATGGGGAAACTCTAGCTGTTCCAGAGCCTTCTACTCTTGCTATTTTTGCTTTAGGGATGATTGGTTTAATATCTTACAGATTTAAAACATAACTTGAGTCTTCATTTTTTATTGTGTGAGTCTGGATATATTGTGTCGAGGCTTTCCTAAAGAAGAAAAAAGACCTCAACACGGAGTATTGAGGTCTTTTTAATTAATGGTGTCGACAATAGGGGTTAAACTACTAACCCATGTACTAGCTAGTATATTACCTACTGGCTAATTAGAATCTCGTTATTAACCAGTCTCTATTTTCACTGAAGTATAAAGTTCGTACCTTACCTTTACCTTCAATATTGACCATATTAATCTGTGTTGGCCAAAGTTCACGTAAAGCACCATTAAACAGCTTTACACCATTAAGTGTGTTGGGAATGGCAGTTTCCTGATAAACCCAGAAGAACTTTCCTTCAACTTCATAACCGACACTGGCTAGTGGCAGAGCTTTATTACTCAACGTGTGAACAAGAAACTGTTTGGCGACATAATTGGCAAACTGTTGCTGCGTTTTTTTTGAATCTAAAATATCAGCGTGTTTATCAAATAATGACTGTACCGCATGTTCTGTATCATGAAGATAAAATCGATGCGCCACTTCCAGTTGGCCTGAATTTTTGTTGAATAATACGGTTGTTTCCGCTGCCTTTTGCTGATGAGCAAAGGTTACTGAAGGTGTACTCAAGCAAACAACAGTGATTAAAAATAATAAACTTTTGAACATTAGTTACCTTCTTTCTCATCTAGATCGTCAGCAGGCTTAAGCTCCGTTTTAATATCCTGCATAATATCGCGATGCACTTTTCCTTTGCGTTTCTTGGCTTTAAATGCCTCAACACGTGAAGGAATAATTTGGCGAGGGTAATGGTTATTTTCTACATTAACATCCGCTGTTTCCCAGCCTGGATCGACAACGACACTAGCTAGCTCTTTGTTCTTTTCTGTTACGACCAACTTGCGCACGTGTTTTGGGGTACGACGCCAGATTTCAGCAGGAATGTATTGGCTCTCTTTAGTGCCATCTTTGTAAGTCAGCTCTAAGAGAATAGGCATAACCAATCCACCGACATTAGAAAATTCCAAAACGTAGTAGTTTTTATCTTCTTTTAAGGCGCGCTCTAAGGCTCTTCGCTCCCATGGTTTTAACCCTTTCAAAAATTTATTGTATTTATTACGTTCTTTGTTAGTTACTGTAAAGCGGTCATTGTCATCGTAGAAATCTGTGACATCAGGGTTTTGGTCAATCCATAGCTCTTTACCTTCTGCTTTATTGCGTTCAACAAATAGCGATGATGGCTTATCTAATTCAATTTGGCGTAAACGGCCATAATCAATATCTGGATTGTGTGTATCTAAGCGCATTTGGTAGACTTTATCGACTGAGATATCAACATGATCAGTTGAGTAGAACCAACCACGCCAGAACCAATCTAAATCAACCCCTGAGGCTTCTTCCATTGTACGGAAAAAGTCAGAAGGAGTAGGGCGTTTGAACTTCCAGCGCTGTGAGTATTCTTTAAACGCAAAATCAAACAACTCGCGACCTAAAATGACTTCACGTAAAATGTTTAACGCCGCAGCAGGTTTTGTATAAGCATTAGGGCCTAAACGTAATACACTGTCCGATTGCGTCATAATAGGCACTTGATTTTGAGATTTCATGTAGCCCGTGATATCTCGAGGTTCAACACCCCATGGAATTGTAGGATCCCACTCGCGACCAGCAACCCCGTCTAAGAAACTATTTAGACCTTCATCCATCCATGTCCATTGACGTTCGTCTGAGTTCACAATCATTGGGAAATAAATATGGCCAACTTCATGAATAACAACACCAATTAAAAAGCGTTTTTCGGCTTGGGAGTATGTACGAGAACCATCTTTTTGTAGCTCAGTACGTGGGCCATTAAAGGTGATCATCGGATATTCCATCCCACCTACGGGGCCATTCACTGATTGAGCTGTCGGGTAAGGGTAATCAAAAGAGTAGCGTGAATAAACGTCCATCGTATGAATCACTGACTCTGTTGAGTATTTTTTCCAGAGATCACCACCTTCTTTAGGGTAGAATGACATAGCCATCACGAATGGCATATCGTCTCCCCCTTGTTGGTAGCCCTTAGCGTCCCAGATAAATTTACGTGATGAAGCCCAAGCAAAATCACGCACGTTCTCGGCTTTAAATTTCCAAGTTTTACGTTTGTTAGTGCCTTCTTTTTCGTTCTCAAGCGCCTCTTCTTCTGTCACAACAAATACTGAGCGTTTAGCTGTTTTAGCTTTTTCTAGTCGTTTACGTTGTGTTCTAGTGAGTACGTCTTTAGGGTTAGTGAGAATACCTGTTGAGCTAACAATATGATCAGCAGGTACTTCTATTTCCACTTCGTAATCACCAAACTCTAACGTAAACTCACCTCGGCCTAAAAATTCTTTGTTATTCCAACCTTCATAATCAGTATAAGCATGAAGACGAGGGAACCACTGTGCGAGTAAGAAAATGTCGTTGCCGCCTTTGCGGGCATCTTTTTCAAAGTGCTCATAACCAGATCGAGCTGATACAGCATCTTCTTCAACAATGTTGAATGCAAAATCAATAGAAAACTTTACCGCATCGCCAGACTTTAACGGTTTAGGTAAATCGATACGCATTTGTGTGCCAACGACCGTAAAGTCTAGCTTGTTGCCTCGACTATCTTTGATTGCACTGATCTCGTAACCTAATTCATTATCTGCAACGAAGTGTTGACGGCGTAATTCCCCTAAACTAATTTTGGCAGGTGTTGTTGCATCGCCCGCTTTAGTATAAGGGCCACGACGGCCAATGCCACCAAAGTTGTTAGCGGCATTAGCGATGGAGTCTTCTCTGAAAATATTTTGGTCGAGCTGTACCCAAAGGTACTTTAAGCGATAGGGAGAGTTATTTTGGTAAGTAATTTTCTCACTCCCGCTAAGGCGTCGCTTCTCTTCATCAAGAGAAACCTTAATTTTATAATCTACCTGTTGCTGCCAGTAATTTTCTCCGGGTTCACCTGCTGCATTTCGGTAAACATTAGGAGTTGGGAGCACTTCTTCAAGTTGACGAAATTTGTCTTCAAAGTCTCCTTTGGTTTGTTGAATTGCTGTTGCATTAACGGATGACACTATGGATAGTGGCAAAACCAATGCCGCAAATGTTTTTAATATATTGATTTTCATTTGTTTCATTTCTTATGTTGTTTTAATTGATGGGGTAAGATTAGCGTTTAAAAATCAGTTCGCAGTTAATATCAAGCTGATGCTCATGGTATTCCAACTTTAAAGTAACGGTAGGTATTAAACATGGCACTTCTTAGCTCCTTTAAGTGCTGGTGGAATAGCTGCAATAAATGTCAGTAAAAAAAGCCCGATGATTATTTGGCTATGGCTAGTTGAAGTGAAATGAGAGGCTATAGTGATACCGTAATTGCTTAGAATATATTCTTGGGCAACTGACAGGGTAAGATTTAACCCTATTATTGCAATAAGCGCGCTGAGTAATGCAATGAGCATTGCTTCAAATTCAACAAGTAAGAAAATAAAACCAGATGAAGCACCAATCGTTCTTAACAGTTTGATTTCGGGCTCTCGCTCCTTGAGTGAAGATAGCAATGTCGCACTAAGTCCTAATAAAGAAGAAATAATAATAAATAGCGTGATTAAGCCTAATGCATTATCAAAGACTGACATGGTTTGCCACAATTGAGATAGTGCAACACCAGGTAGGATAGCGCTCAATGGTTCATTCTTATTGGTGTTTATTGTGCGCTGAAAATTAAATACAGCCATTTTTGATTTAAGCCCAATCATTATCGCAGTGATAGATTTTGGCTTGAGATACGTTGCTTGTGTTAATGCTAATTCAGGTGTTTTAGCTAAACGTTTAATCGCTAGCGGGTTTGTCATGTGGACAGCTTCTAACCCTTGTAAACTTACGTGCAAAGTGTGATCTACTGGTGTTCCTGTTGCCTTTAGAATGCCAATTACATTAAATGGCAACTTATCATGTTTAATAAAACTAGTATGACCAATACCGTGGGAGAGGACGACTCTGTCTCCTATTTTATAGCCAAGTTTGTTCGCTACGCTTGCTCCTAACACTAAATCAAAAACACTTTCGAATTTTCTTCCATGCCTGAAATGTAACTGTTGCTGATTACCATGACGAAAAAAGTCAAAATAACTTGGAGTCGTTCCTATCACTCGGTATCCCTGATGAGAGTCACCCAAAGAGATAGGTACAGCCCAATCTACAGTATTGTGTTGAGACAGGTTTTGGTATGACTGCCAGCTAATATTATTAGTTGGGTCACCTATTCTAAATACTGAATAGAGTAATAAGTTTAAGCTGCTTGTTCGGGTGCCAACGATCAGATCAACACCGGAAACACTATTTGTAAAACTTGATTTTGTCTGATCTCGAAGGTGTTCAACGCCCAGCAAAATAAAAATACCAATACTGACGGTCACGATAGTTAATAGTATAGAAGCCTTGCGATATATCAGACTTTTTATAGCTAAACGAATAAGCATTTTTATTGTTCTTTTTTGCTGTTAATCTGAGAAAATTCGTGAACATGATTAAAGTGATGTTTTAGCCTGGTATCATGACTTACAAATAGTAGGGTCGTGTGGTGCTCTTTACAGAGAGTGGATAATTGTGACATAAAATTATTTGTGCTTACTTCATCTAAGGCAGAAGTTGGTTCATCAGCAATTAATAGTTGAGGGCTATTAACAAAAGCCCGAGCAATCGCAATTCTTTGTTGTTGACCAACACTCAGCATACCAACTGGCCGAGACCAATCGTCACTTTTAATATTTAAATCGCTCAGTAAGTAATGTATTTTATCTCTAACTTTTGTGGTTTTTTTTCTAGATGAAAAGTGATGAGCTAACTGTATGTTCTCTTCGGCATTTAGATAGTTAATCAAGTTAAACTGTTGAAATATATAACCGATATTATTAGCTCTAAAGCGATTCCTCTGATGGCTATTCATTTTATCAAGCGACTCACCTAAGACAGAAACCGTTCCAGTAGTAGGTTTTAATATCCCGCCGATTATATTTAATAGTGTAGATTTTCCACAGCCTGAAGGCCCATAGATAAATTGTCTGTCCCCGACAGTAGTCGACCATGAATCTATACTTAGTATATTTTTCTGGGTTGCCTTTGAATAACAAAACTCGACATTGTTTAGTTGGATAGACATTACTAGTAATTACTTGCTAAAAAATGTTACATTATCACAATTGTTATATTATAACAATTTGAAGGGGTTTGGTTGTACATAACTTTAAGTCAAGAGCTCATTTGTATCTCTTTTTGTTATAAATGTATTAATAGCTAAGGGTAAGAAATAAATGAAAACCTTGATGGTATGTTGTTTGTTAGTGCTTCTGCTGGGGTGCGGGAAACCTAATGTTGAGCTTAACAATGCGGACTCGTCGTTAACCAAAGGTACAGCTAACCTCAAGGTGAATGCCGATAACGTTGAGATTACTTATCAGGAAGTAGACTGGACTGAGTTAATTCCTAAAACTGATTTAGATGCTTTACTCAACCCTCCTGATTATATTACACAGGTGGTTGATGGCTCGCTTGAAGATCAAATCTCCAGTGCATTACAGAATTTAAATCAGGCGAAAAGTCAAAATGAAAGCCCCTACGAGCAAGCATTACTATCGACCAATATCATTGAAGCTATGGATGACAAGCATATAGAAATCCCTGGCTTTGTAGTGCCCGTTGAGTTTACTAGTGAGCAGGTGATAAAAAGCTTTTTCTTAGTCCCGTATTTTGGAGCGTGCCTTCATATGCCACCACCGCCGCCTAACCAAATTATTTTTGTCCAAGCTGAGCAGGATTTTGTGCTAGAGAGACTTTATGAACCTGTCATTGTATTTGGTCGGTTGAAAACAGAGTTATTTGAAGATCAAGTGGCTACTTCTGCTTACACAATGAAGTTAGACTCTATCAAAATGTATTATGAGACAGAGTAACTTGCATTCTTGTTAAGGTGTTTGACACCAAGGGCACTAACCTCACTCTTGGTATCGAACGTGCTACGTAAGCTAGTTATTGTCGTCTTCTAACTTTTTATAACCTTTTACCAATGTATGATTTGCAGCAACGACTGATGCCGAAAAGTCTCGATATTCAGGTGTCAATTCGGGTAACGATGCTAAATTAAATGCTGGCTCAATACACGTTAAGGGCGGTACATGAACGGCTTTAGTTAAATTCACATTGTCTACCACACAGTTGTGTCTAATCACCGTATTATCAGCAATGTTTGTTCGGAAAACGACACTATTGAAACCAATAAATACGTTTTCACCGATGACGCACGGGCCATGTACGATTGCGCGATGAGCTACCGATGAGCTTTTACCGATTGTCACTTGTGTCCGTGCAAGTGCGTGTATGACAACACCATCTTGGATATTTGAGTCTTGATGAATAGTTATAGGTGAAACATTACCTTGTTGATCAACTTCATCAGCTCTAATTACCGCATATGGGCCGACAAATACATTATCCTCGATGATAACATGACCACAAATAAGTGCTGTCGGGTCAATAAAAGCACTGGCTGATACCTGTGGGTATTGGCCTGAAGGGTTTTTTCTTAACATGATGATTGCATACTCCCGTCAATATTAATGTGAAAATAACAGTCTTTGTGCTGCATTAGTTTGTTCGATAATGTTTTGTCCATCATAAACTTGCTGGCCATTAACCCAGGTACTAATGACTTTCGAAGAAAAAGTATGGCCATTAAACGGCGTCCAACCACAAAGGTATCGACTATTATTGTGCTGGGTTAATGTTTCTCCCTGCGGATCGATTAATACTAAATCGGCAAAGTAGCCCTCACGAATATATCCTCGTTCCATGATCTTGTATCTGGTTGCGGGATTATGTGCAACCTTTTCTACAAGTTGTGCCATTGTTAAACGCTTATGTTTGACATGGTCAAGCAAAGTTAAAAGGGCACTCTCAACTAAGGGTAAACCAGCGGGGGCTTGTAAATAATCTGTTTGTTTTTCAGCTAAAGTATGTGGGGCATGATCAGTGGCAATGATATCTATTTGTCCGGTTTGCAAAGCTTGAAGCAGAGCTTGTTGGTCCTCCTCAGTTTTTATTGAGGGGTTACATTTAATCAAATTACCTAATGTTGAGTAATCTTTATCGTTAAACCATAAATGATGAACACACGCCTCTGCGGTGATACTTTTGCCAGCAATAGGGCCTGATGAAAATAAACTTAGCTCCTTTGCTGTTGTAATATGTAAGACGTGTAATTGAGTATTATACTTTTTAGCTAAATTAACAGCATAAGAAGAGGAGGCGAAACAGGCTTCTTCGTCTCGGATTAGAGGGTGATCTTCAATGGTGATGTTAGACTTGGCGCGTTTTAGGCGTGCTAAGTTTTGATCAATAATGGGGCTACTTTCGCAATGGGTCACTATCAACGTGGGGCAATGCTGGAAAATCTGCTCTAGGGCTTGGGGGTGCTCAACTAATAAGTCACCCGTTGAAGCCCCCATAAAGACTTTTACGCCACAATGTTTTGCCGGATCAAGCGCTTTAATTTGTTCAAGGTTAGATTCAGTTGCACCTAAATAGAACGAATAGTTAGCAAGGGATGCTTGCTCAGCAATTGTAAATTTAGCCTCTAAAGCTTCGATAGACGTTGTGGCTGGATTGACATTAGGCATTTCCATATAGCTGGTAATACCGCCCGCTACAGCGGCTCTAGATTCGCTAGCAATGCTCCCTTTATGAGTTAACCCTGGCTCACGAAAATGAACTTGATCATCGATCATTCCAGGTAGCAGGTAGCAGCCGTGAGCATTAAAAATATTGTCATCCTTTAACGCGGTAATGTGAGGTTCAATTTGTTCAATTCGAGTCCCATTAATTAGAACGTCTGCAACAAATTCTTGACCCTCATTGATTATGATAGCCTGTTTTATCAATGTTCTTTGCATAGCGGTCTTTTTCCTAATGTGAGTGGCTTTTTGATGTTTTCGATAATTTGTAATTTTGTAAGTGGGCGAAGGCGATAATAACGGTTCCTATAGTTGTTAGTACTTTCTCTCCCATTGCTCCTAATTGACTTTCACCATATGTAACCGCTACAACTAGCGCGACTAACCCCAAGCCACCATAGAAGGCAACAGACAGCTGATTATGTTGTTTACAACCCATAATGAGGGCCGCGATGCTGATTGGAAGAACGCACAAAAGGAGTA
The DNA here is from genome assembly GCF_030689115.1 of Psychrobium sp. 1_MG-2023. Lineage (NCBI taxonomy): Bacteria > Pseudomonadati > Pseudomonadota > Gammaproteobacteria > Alteromonadales > Shewanellaceae > Psychrobium > Psychrobium sp. 1_MG-2023. Next base: position 97,229 of record NZ_JAUYVJ010000012.1, read on the forward strand.
ATGCATGAAAAAGTTCTTGATTGATTGCTGTAATAGCAATAACAGGAAAAAGCACTAAAAAAACAGGAAGTGCAAGGCAGTGAATTAAACAGAGTATTGATAAAGCGATAGCTGACTTATCTAGCGATGTTGTGACAATTTTCATTTTGATTTCCTATCAGGGTAGAGTTAAGGCGGTTGGCGTAATAAATATGCTTATTTTTGTTCCCGTTATAGAAGCTGTTCTGGCTTTCTCTTTCTATATTTTTTGCGCATGGAGAAGTAGGCTCAATAGAGCATTAACGTTGTGTTTTTTGTGTTGAGTTGTTCCGCTCCTTGATTGGAGGGGGTGATCCACATCGCGTTAATGTTTTTGAGTGTAGGGAAATGCTTAAATAGCTTGAGTGTTACCGAGGTAGCCTCTATCGAACGGTGGCACTTTAATTGATAATTCACAATAATGTCTTTATGCGCGTGAGCATGTTGATGTCGGCCATTGTTCATTATTTGGCTAGTGTCAATATTTAGTGCTTGTATTTGGCAATCACTGCCGTTGAATTGAAAAATGTTGGAATGAACTTCCAGAAGTTGTTTTACATCAGCAATTTTTTTAAATTCCAGTAGTGTCGTTGGTTGGTGTTCAAAACCAAGTAAACTTTCAGCAGGGGAGATTAACTTGAAGTCTATTTTATCGTGTTCTACTGCTAGCATTAACTGTGCCTGACCGTGTACATGAGCCTTGAGTTCATTTGACAAAGCGGCGTGAGAAGTGGTGATGAAGAATAATGCGCTAATGATACTTGCTGATAATAAAAGTTTAGACATAAGGTTTGAATACTAGTAATAGGGTAAATAAGTTAATTTTAAAGCTTGGTTATTAGCCACAAATTGTTATGTTATAACATAACAATTTGTGGCTGTAAATTATTGCCCAGCTCTGCGATTAGTTATTTTTCACTCTATTGATATGCCTATAGTTAAGTGTTTAGTTCTTAAAGGCTTTCAGAATGTGACACTATAGGCGCTTTATGTGGCTCCTTGAGATCGTTATCGCGATGAAATGATTCATAGTTTTAAGTTTTAGGCTGCAATCTAAAGGGAGGTCCTGAATAAAAGAACTTCAGGACGACTGAAGTTATTGTAGGGCTTTATTCAAGATTCAAGACGAAAAAAAACCTCAACACAAAGTGATGAGGTTCTCTTAATGAATGGTGCCGACTGCCGGAGTCGAGCTGCCAAACTCTGCTTAGTTACTGATTCAAGGTTTTTGTACTATGAATAAGCTTAAAGAGGGGTCCAGAAGTTATTGAGGGCTTTATTCAAGACGAAAAAAAACCTCAACACAAAGTGATGAGGTTCTCTTAATGAATGGTGCCGACTGCCGGAGTCGAGCTGCCAAACTCTGCTTAGTTACTGATTCAAGGTTTTTGTACTATGAATAAGCTTAAAGAGGGGTCCAGAAGTTATTGAGGGCTTTATTCAAGACGAAAAAAAACCTCAACACAAAGTGATGAGGTTCTCTTAATGAATGGTG
>NZ_JAUYVJ010000013.1:0-98213 GCF_030689115.1 Psychrobium sp. 1_MG-2023
GTTTTGTTGTCATACTCACCTCGATTAATAATAGTATTATTCTAAATCGAAGTGTCCAGTGTTATTAGACCAGAATAGGGAGTCCATATCATTCGTTGGCTAAAGTTGTGAGGAATAGGCTGAGTGAATCTAATGGCACACTCAACCTTTAGGTACTAGAATAATCTTTGAATGAGTTGCTTTGATGCGTAGCTAATTCCAGATTGATTTGAATCACGTAAATAATTATAAAACCAATCAAAAATCAAGCTATTGTTAACTCTATTTAGATAAATTAAATTTTGTATGTTTCTTGCGTATTTGATTGTCGGGTTTCTAATGTTCTCGACTTTCTCTGTTGCTTCTTTTAACTTCTCTTTACTCGCGATAGCTTCTTTATTTTCAAAGTAGTTAGTTATAGAGAAGCTAATCGCTGGTAAACTAGGGATAATTGCTGACAGAATAAATGATTGAAGTGTAAAATCCAGAAAGAAAGCAACTATTAAACTTAATAGAAACACTACGATTGAAATCGAAGAAATAAAGCAAATAAACTTTGTTCGCTGTGAAACATCCCATCCTAAATTTTCTTTTTGGCAAACAAGGATAGCTTTAACTTGATCTATTTGTTCTACATCAGGAGTATACCAATTAGCAAATACAGCTCTAGATTTTCCTTTTTTTGTATATTTATCAGAAGAGTTTTTGATTTCTGATTCGCACGGTTTGCTATCACATAATATATCATTCCATTCTAATTCATAAACTGTACAGTCGAAGTCTTCTTGGATCTTTGCTGCTTTTTGTTTAAGTTTTGATATTTGGGGTTTTAAGTATACCAGCTCAAACATAGTTAAAAGTAAAGCATAGAAAGCAATAGAATCAGTGAGATCAAAATTCCACCCTAACCTGAATGTATCATTAATCAGGAGAGGTTTGACGATAATATTTAGTAATATCATTACAGGAATTGAAAGTACTAAGTATAATCCAAGTCGATTCTTTGCATCGCCATATAATTGGTTTTGAGCTGCAAGTTTATCTATAGCGACATCTGAATTCTGGTTGGTATTAAAATTATTCATCTTTTATCCGTAAGTTGGAAAGTTTAAACCAAAAATACTTCTCCACTTTCCTATAGCGTATGCTGGATTTGAATTTTCACTCTGAGATGCGTCAACCGCTCTAGCATAGTCATCATATGCACGGCTGAAAATAGAATATTTCTCATCATCAGTTAATGTATTGATGTTGCCTTGTATACCTTTAGGGTCAGCAACACTTGAGTAGATATTTTCTTTTATATACTGAAGTAAATATTTAACTTCAATGTCAATCCATTGTGTTGCACTATTATTTTCATAATAATCAAGAATCATGTTCTCAAGTAGATATGAACCCATCGTTGCCATCGTTTGACGTTTATTCCAGTATTTCATAGCTCTTATAGCTTGTAAAACATGACCATCGCGAAGTTGATTTACTCGTGTCGTTCTATTTTTGTCTAACCTTGGGTCTGTTTTTTTCCAGTTCCCATTTCCATCAGGAATTATATAAAAACTTTTGCCGTTGCTATCTTCAGTTGTATAAAAACAGGGGACAATATCAAAATTCCATTCATATGTACTCAATTGAAGCGTTGCCGCTTCTTGATTACGTTTGATTTCTGCTTTTTTGTACTGTGGAATAGCATCTAAATGCTTTACAAATCGATTAACAACTTTAATTGAGCTAAGGTAATCTGCATTTGTTTGCATTAGCTTACTGAATGGTTTGATGTCATCAGGGACATGTATGTAAATGGTATCACTATATTCAGTATATGTGAGCCCTTGAGCTTTCATGCAAACGAGATGATCAATATCATCTAAGTTACGTTTTTTAGTAGATCTTGCAAATGAGCCAAAACCAAAATGTTTTTCTTCATATAAAGCTGGGAAATCATCGTTTTTTCCGGGGAAATTATTAATTTGCTTTATAAGCCAATTTCTACTTGCACGAGCTTTTACTACTTGGTCACTATCTAGATTGACATAGTCTTTCATGAACTTATTGAATGCACTGTTAACCGTTGTTGCCATAGTCGCCCCTCGCTCATATCAAGATTTATATGCATTAAATGAATCTTTATACATATGGGGTTCAATACAGAAAAATCAAGACATAGATCATACAATTAGATTGTTTGGTGTGTTTTGTTGAAATGTTTAGTTTTTTCACTGGAAATCGCCATTTAAAAAAGCAACCAAGGTGATGCGTTACACTCGACAGTTTTGGTTCGGAGTTCGGTGTGCTTTGTTGGTTCAACGTCGCACACATTATTGCAGGCGTTAGCACCAACGATTGAATAGCCAAAACGAGAATCGGTGTGGTCAAGCATCACCTTTTCTACTTTTAAGTGGACTCAATGGGTTGTCCGCTTAATAAAAATATACAAATCAACAATGTTCTCATCTTGCTTATCCATTCTAGGTCTGTTTTGCTTCAGTAACTCCTTTACTCCTAATCTATAATAGATGAGAGTAACTGCCCACAAGAAGAGAATAAAAATTCACAAATCTCACATAAAAACTCACACCGTAGCTCAGGCTACGCAATGGAGCGAAAATTGTACACAAGAAAAAAAATAACAATAATTCAATACGATAGCATTCACACTAATAAGTGCTACGAGTCAGTTACAAAAATGGCTACGAATGAGTTATAAAAAACTAACTCAATTGTAGCAACTTTTGCATACCGAAAGGCTAAACGCATGATTTAAAATAAGTTATATAAATATTTTCAGTTTTTGGAATTGCTACGAACGAGTTAGATATATAACTCATTCGTAGCAACTTTACTAACTCATTCGTAGCAACAATATCAATTATAAATCAATTAATTACCGGTTTTTAACATGTAACTAGTTCGTAGCAGGTTTTCCAAATATAACTCATTCGTAGCAACGTTATACATTAAAATACAGTTACTTATTAATTTAACAGTATATGTAATATCAATGCTCTCTAGAATAGATTTAGAAAGAAAAAAGAAAGAGAAGATTTTTTTAATTTTTAACAACCAAATAAAGGACAAAATATTTTTAATTTTTAAGTTACGCTATTAAGCCACCTGACACAACTAAATATAAAATAGCATTCATGGCATAGCCAAGTACAATAAAGTCGCTAATATTGACTCCTGAGCTCAATAAGACAACAATTAATAACATGAAAGGACTCTAATCTTAAATAAATGGATAAAACTTAGCCTCAACTGATTCTTTTTACATGTCCGACCATACTAAAACCAGAGTAGAGTTTTTTCCTCAAGAGCACACTGATGAGTATATTTTTATGTCATTCACATTTTATGCATAAACATGACGTGCAATAATGCAGCACATAACATTGATAGCTTAACTGATAATTTATTAGCAATTGGCCAATTCACATTCTAATGGTTATCAGCTCATATTTTGGTTTAAGACGTAGAGGACTTGGCTTACCCACTCAATTGAGAGAGATGAGTGACTTTTTATTATAGTTATGCCAAGGCCTTCTGTTAGATACAATCTGAAAGATTAAACAGCATTTTTCAGCATGAAAAACTGCAAAAAAGCGTCTTTGAAAAAGACTATCAAATTGCGACAGTTATCGTAAGCGAAGCTGTAGATGACGAAAGCAGCGAATATGTACAGATTGCTCTGTACTACCCCCACTTTTAGTTTCGCCTTGGCGAAATTTAGATGAGACTTGGCACAAGTTGAGACTAAACCACCCTATTTTCGTCAGAAAATAAATAGCGAGGAAAGATGCAATCAGTATGACACATACGCATCGTCCCTAAGCGGCAAAATGGGGGTAGTACAGAGCGTAGCTCAGTACATATTCGCTTTGGTTTGTCACGCTAGAACGCAGTTCGTCAAGACAGTTCGTTGCAGAGCAACATAAGGACTGACGGGCGTTACAAAGCATATGCTTGAAATACAACGTATTGAGAGTATCAGTCAAAGACTGGATTGATTGCGATAATCATCGCAATATTGAGGCCGAGAGTTTTTTTATCCTTCCTCCATCTCATTCTCGGTATCAAAAGTGGTGTTAATGGCTGGATTTCGTTATGCCATTACCTATTTAAAGTAGTCAACAGCGACACTAATATTACCTTTAAATAGAGAGAGATTATGAACCAGTCCAGCACCACAGATGCTCAACAACACAATGAGCTTTATCAACCCTACCTATCACTAAACATGACTTATGCGCCTGGCGCTAATAGTAATATAACGGGGAAACGCCGACGGCAACTAACAATGATGATAGTAGCTCGCTTTAACATAATATCACCAACGCTTATTATGTGGCTGTATGGAGTATCAAAGCATCAAGCGCTTGAGCACCTAAATAAACTCGTCAAAGAGCAGCTATTAGAGATGATGACAACGTTTCGCTCACCCGATGGCCGTGTTTACGTCCTTAGCTACAATGGTGCACGCTATGCAGAAGAGTTGATGTGTATGTCAGTTTATTTTCGTTCAACGGCTAACCCCGCTTTACAGTTTAATGCTAATAGCGTTCATCACGATTTAATCGCAATATACTGCTGCTTGCGAGGGGTTAAAAACCAGCTAGGTTTATCAATGTGGAACGGCATCATCACTGAGCCAGAATTTAAGCGCTTATTTAAAAGCAATGCTGTTCGAAATGTCGACGGGTTAGTGATGGAGGCCGACGGCTGTATTGCCGCAATTGAAATAGAACACTCGTTTAAAAACAAGCAAGCGCGAGAAAAGATTTTGCTAAAATGGTTATATGCCCTAAAAGAGGGTTACTATTCAAAAGTATTTCTGTTTTCACAATCACAACACATTTTTGAAGATATCAAACGCTTTCATCGTCAGCTGTTTGATGAGCTACCTTCTCGTTATGATAAAGCCAGCAAAAAACCTTTGCTTAGTGAAGCAGATGTCCTGCTACTCCAGTCTGCTATTATTTACCGAACGAAGTTCTGTGATGAAATTACTGCTTTATTTTATCGTTAAAAAAAGCACCCTTCTGGGTGCTTAATCGTTATTTACTTTCTCTTTGTTCATGACAAAGACTGACAAATAAAAACAGCAGCGATAAGCCGTAAAACACAAATGAAATAAAAATGAGTTCAATACCTTGATATGCTGTTATCGGTTTTAAGGTGATGACATCTAACATATCAAAGACACCGAATAGTGATAATAAATCCCCAAAAAGTTTTGAAACCATTTTACCTTCTTTCAGCAACATGCTGATTAATAGATGCTTATATGTACTCATGCAAAGACTCCTATAGTTTTGTTCTGCATAAGTAAATAGATAATCCACAGGGGAATTAATGGTTTCGAGCATGAAAAAAGCAGGCGCTATGCGCCTGCTTCTTATTTTTATGGTCTGCTCTGCTATCCGTCAGTCATAACTTCAACGCTTTCGTGAAGTTATCACAGCATGATTCTCTAGTTCACGCTCTCCAAAGTTAATCAATATAACTAACTCTTGGAAACCTGTAGCTGCCAAATTTAATATCCACCCGCTAGGACAGGTAGTCAATCAGCATTTCAGAGGAGCAACGGTTGAGTCATTTAAAATAGTGTGGACTCTATTTTATATAGTCCCTTGGTAAGAAAACTATCTAATAACTCGATAAAACATCATCCAATACCAAAGATTTTTACAAGTACTGTTCAGGCTTTTTCAAATGAAAATTCGAAGCGGGCTTCAATAAAATTTCTATCCCTTCATGTGGGTCAAGTTCGAGCGCTTGGCAAATCGTTACAAACTCATACACATCAAGTTTGCGTTCAAAGCGTTCTATTTTAGAAATATAAGTGTGGTTTGGAAGCGAAAGCTTATCAGCGAGTTGCGGCTGGGTGATTTTTTTAAACTTTCTTTCAGCAGTCAGCCAGCCGATTAATTTCCGATAATTCGGTTCAAATATTGTTTTCATGGTTGAAAACTTTATTTGATTCATTAATATGTTCGAAATTCGATAATAAGTTCGAATTTATTTATATAAGGAAACACAATGAATTTTATCAGGATTACAACTTTAGCTGTCGCTTTACTTGCTAGTGTCGGTTGTAAAACATCTATCGAGCCTAGAACTATCTCATTACAAAATAACATCAAAGAAAGAACATTCGAGTTCAAAAAGTTAAAAGGGGTTGGTAGTAACGTCACCACAACATCATCTGTTAAACGTGCTGTTGCTGACCATATCCGGTCTTTATCTGGGTTTAATAATTGTCGCGGTGAAAAATGCACCAATTACATTTCTCAATCTATCAAAGAGTACTGGGGTACCTCGGTTCACCCTATAAATGATGCGTTTCAGCTCACTTATTACAGTGGTCAGCTTGTATCGGGCAACAGTGATTACCGCTCAGTCATTAATGTAAGCTTTCCATATACCATCACTGAAACAGATAGTGCGATTACTGTAAAACTACTTTCGGCTACATCAGCTGTCGTTAAAACAGTTCGCAACCCTGTATTTATGGAAATACCAGCATTAGTAACTGACGATAGACTGCAACATCATTTAACCAACATCATGGTGAAAGGCGTTCCTGTTATCACAGATATTGTCCGCAAAAAGGGAGAGTTTAATGTCGACTTTGACCCTGAATCAGTGAAAACCAACTTTGTTAGAACGTACAGTAGCATTAACTTTTCTAACGAAACAAACGGAGCTATTTCATCAAGCTACTTTAAACTTTATAAAGACAGCCAAGCAGTTAACACCATGGTTCAAGTTTATCTCTACCGAGGTCAATCAAAAGTGGAATACAAAGTTGACTATGAAGTATCAGTGAAAGGAAATGGTACTACTGACTATGATGATGGAGCCTTACTAAGTGAGGCCGCAATTCGATTAGAAGAGGTTGCAAAAAGTTAAGCTGCTTTTCTACACCTTAATATAAAGTAATAAATACGTTAGAAGTACGTATTACTCCAGGGAGGAGCAATTGCCCTCCCTTTCTATCTAACATCAACAAACAACACACACTCAAAGACAGAAAAAGCGAGCCAGCGGCTCGCTAATCATTATGCATCTCCTAAAATACTAAACCAACGCAATTCTGCTGCTTCAAAATAGTCCCTTGGTTCAAGTAAAAAGATACGCTCAAATTCATCTGCAAATAAAGTACAAAACTCTGTAATGTCATCGATATAAAGCAATAACATCGCAAACATCTCGACACCTTCTAGATAACGACCTGAGAAATCAGGGTGTTCATCTAACATCGCTTTCGAAATGCTAATTCCTAAAACGTTACCGACGTTATCACGATGCAAGTAGATATAACGAGTAAAGTTAAATGCTCTTTCTCCATCATCATTGCCCTTGATATCAGCAAGTAACAATATAGTTGAATCGTCATTATCCCAGATACTTTTACTAGCTCTTTTATATTTACGAATGAATGTTGTTTTTGTGTGTGTCACATTAATGTTCCTGCTTAGTTTGTCTTCAAAACTAAGTAGAAACACAAGAGGGAAATTATGACGCATTGGCCTAAAAATCAAATTTTAATTGCTCAATGTCATCGAGGCACTCATCTATAAACTCATCATCAATCATTAGCTGTTGTTCATTGACCAAACAAGCAGATTGAATTAATTGCTCGCACACAGCTTTAGCTGCTTGCTGATATGTAACATCATAACCCCAGAATTGAATATCTAGGAGCTCTTGCCAAACTTTTTCAAAATTATAATTGTTAGTATTTAATTGCAGCGAATTAATAGCGTGCTCGCTATGCACTATGGCATTACCAACGTCATTTGATAATTCGATTAAATCAAGTGCAGATACATACTGTTTCATAAAACTTCCTTGTAGTTAATTATTTTTAACTACTTAAGTACAAGGTGTGTAAATTATTGCAGTTAAGAAGCAATAATTTAGTACATATGGCGGTTTCATTATTGACTAATAAAGGAGGGATTATTTTTGTATTATCAAACGTAGTTTTTAAAATAAAAAATGGTGAGCCTAAGGCTCACCAAATATTGCGCGATTAAGTCACTAGAAAGGTGACTGTTTCGCTTTTCGCGCCGGAACAGCCCTGCAATGACAACTCTTCAAGGCTTTCTATATACTCATCAAATAATGATGAATAAGCTTGGGCCGTCGCTGAAACCAACTCCCTGACAACTTTCATTATTGCTTCTCGTTGCTGTGGCAATAAGTAAGCAAGGTCATGTTGAATAATTTCAGCATAAACAAAGTCGTCGTAACGACCGAACTCTCCCACCGCTAATGAATCGATTTTATCTTCATTGTTATATAAAGAAATAGTTAACGCTTCTAGCAGCTGAATCATTTGCTCTGTTTTTAACGAATAAGTTTTTACTTGCATAGTGTTCTTCCTGTTTTTATGGACTCAAAATTACATAGAAACGATGGGAGGAAACTAAGCTCTATTTGCTAAACATTATCCAAAGCATTCAAGAATGGTTATTTTTTAAACGCCGGTGTTATGTAAAAGAACTAATTGCGACAAAGCAGGCGATCACCGCCTAAAACTACGTGACTATATAAATTTTTACCTGCTAATATTTCTCTGTCTGTTGCACCCAGATAGGTTCAACTGAAAAATCCCTTATAAATTAAAATAGCTTGAATCATCTCAGATGATGAGATATTCAGAGTTATTTTACTAACACGCGAGAGTGATTATGCTTATAGAGTCGTGTGTAGAACTCATTGATTAGAGACAATATGCAAAAATTCATAACTGCTGATGAAGCTTGTGAAATTCTAAAGGTCAGCCGAAAAACATTATGGGTTTATGTCAATGAACATAGACATCGTAAAGCACTGACGACTTATAGAATCTCACATAAAAAGCTTCTCTTTTGTAAACAGTCGGTTTTCAACTTTATCGAGAAGTGTAAGTCTATTTAAACGTTTCCCTAGGAGCAAGCCATTTACTCAAGGGGCGAAAGGAGAGGTAAATTATGATTAAATTAACGGCACTGAGGTTAGAAGCCTTGCAAGATAGTTGGGAAGATAGAGTGAGGTCATCATTCTTGATTCATACTAGAGGACAAGCCTACAGAGAAGATATAGAGGCATGCATATTTGAGGATGATATTGCGGATATTTTCCTTGCTGATGTAAAAGAAGTGTATGATACATCTGACTTTTATGACTTTGACATGATTGATTGGATTCGAGAATTGCAGCATGAAGCAATAACCGATACTCCTTTGATTGCTGTATCTTTAGAGGAATTTATTTTTGATAAATATAATGACTCTCAAACTGAGTTTGCCATCGCTCAGGGCTTAAAGAGACAGCAAGTAACTAAATGGTTAAACGAAAGTTGTGTAGTTATAGAAGATCTGCTTTATTGCAAAAGAAAAGAACTTATTTGAATAGACCTTAGCTTGAACGGTCAGTTTCAACTTATTATAGGACTCAATCAAATTTAACAGTCGCACATGTACCAATAGCAGAAGAGATGGCGGTAGCACACACCTAAGTATATTAAAAAACAGCAGAATAGACTTTGTAGTCAAAGAAGCCATAGCAATCAAGTTAAACTGATGCTTGCGAGTCAAACATCTCAATATAAATTGAACTTTATGCTCCGAATCTAAGATTCGCGAGCATAAAGTTAACGTGATTTATTCCTAATTAAGAAAGACTATAACGCCTGTGGAATTTATCGAACCATCACTAGTTGTATATCTAATGTAAAGAACCAACTCTTGAGGGATCTCATGAACCAACTCAGTCATATCTATATAATTTTTACCATCAGGCAGTGAACACATTACCTCTACATAACTTGCGTCGACCTCACAAGTGAGCTTATTAACCCCTCTAGAGATTGAGCCGAGCTTTATCGCTCCAATTTCATCCTCATGAACAAATGTTTGCTTTTCTTTCGTCACTAAATACAAATCAACATCCGAGCTGATACCCTTCCACTTAATATCAAGCACCCCGCTACCTGGAGACAAGTTTACCTCCTCTAATGTTTTAGCGTTATTAACATTGTTCACTATTAAAGTAGGTTCGGGCTCAGAACTGCCACACCCTTGCAGTATTAGTACAAGGCATATTAGTAAATATTTCATAAATCTCCTAAGAGTTAAGTTTAATGTTCTTTGATAATTAGATCTATTTCAGCCGAATTATCATGTTGATATACAGACAAAGCCAACTTTGCCCATGGGGAATGATACGTTAGCTTACTAACCACTTGATGCAAATCACCCGAAGAAAGCCCTTCTAGCTTAACGTTACACTTATCATCGAAACATGTTGATTCGATATTAGAGAACTCTAGTCCATCAAAAAGATTATACAGATCATTATCTATATCATATGTTCCTTCATTCTTAAGAGCAGTATTAACAATTTCAGTCGTTGTTTGGATGTACCTATCAAGATCAACTTTTCTATCGCTTGCTGACTCATCAGATGCATCAATTTCGGGTTTAACACTATCATTTAATTGCTTATGATGAGGAAAAAGAGATCTGTTGGGCGACGCTAAATACTGCTCCCCATCAACCTTAAGTTCGCGACTAGACAAAGATGGGTTACTAGGATCTGTAAGCACAACTTCAACCTCTTCTTCCTTTAATGAATAATAAATAACAACAAAAGCAAAGGCGAGCATAGGTAAGTAGAGTATTTTTTTCATAACAGTTACCAGAACAACGGCAACCATGGGTTGCCGTTCTTCATACTACTCCACAAAATGGTAGAAACTTAGAGTACTATTTTTAGGCAAACTACACGCCATATAATACATAGCCTTGTCATGATTAGAGTCTAGATCCTTCTCAATGCTAGTATAAAAATTAGTACCAGAGAAAATCATTTTATTAGCTCCTGCAACAACATTCCCATATGGGTCTTCCGTCATACCTCGACACGTACCATTGTTATTATAATTTCCAATGACCCATAAGTCGTTAATTGACTGCTGGCTCGTATCATCCTTGACAATTGGACAAAGAATATCAATGGATGAGGAACCAGTATTCTTTAGACGTCCGTCAGTGCGGTCTAAATTCACCCTGTCAGAATAATTAACCGCATCACACATCGAAGCGGGGAAAATCTTCCCATCTTCTGCCATTAAACTACTTGATGTCATTAGAAGAACAAGAGTTATTACCTTTTTCATACTATTCCCCAAACTTATAATTTAGAATTTCGGCTTTTGGTGCCAATGCGCATTTAATACTGTAAGCACTAACCGGCGTGGTAGCATCAACGTTGAACAATACTCTCTCTTGGATACTAGAGTTTTGCCCAATTACCGTTGGATTACTCGGGTAGTTTGTGCCAACTTGCTTAGCAGCAACTGTTGTACATGTAGTATTCCCGTTTGGAGTCCTAACAACAATGCGTGCATAATCTACAGAGTCTTGCGAATCAACGTCCTTTACAATCGGACAAATGACGTCGACAGATTTGGTCGAACTGATATTCGTCAATTGCGAATAAGCTCGGTTTAGATGGACTGAGTCTGAGCCACTGATTGCTTTACACATAGAACCGTTGAATATTTTATAATCTAAAGCATTCACATGAGAAGAGGCACCAACTGACACTAATAATGCTAATAGTAATTTTTTCATAAAGGTTAACCTATTCTGCTGTCATGTAATAATTAAGAGCGCTGCCAGGTGTTAAGTGACAGGTGACGTAGTACGAAGAATCGTCATCATTAGAGTCCGTATCTCTTGATATGCTAGTAACGATGTTACTACCCGGCTGAACGTCCGAAGTTGTAAAATGTTGGATGCTTTTACCAGACGTATCTAAGGTACCACCTGCGCATTTCGCAGTAGCTAAAAATGATGTGTAAAGCGTGACATGATTTAATTTCTGCTCACTAGTCTTATCTTTAACAACAGGACAAAATACATACACTGAAGATGACGAAATGTTTTTAATTTCACCATTAGCTCTCGCTACTTTGTTTTCGTCTGAGGCCAACTGAGTACCGCAAAGAGAACCGTTGTTAATCTTCCAGTCGGCGAGGCTGTTAAATGACAAGAGCGTCATAAACAGTAGAGACCCTACTCTTTTAATCATAATTTTCCTTATGTAGATTCTTGCACAACAAAAGGCTTGAAGTGCTAATTAGTTTGAGGTAGCAATAGGAATACAAGTACGACATAGTGATGGGAGCAATCCTTTGCTGGCGTGTATCCTATGGAATGAAGATAAAGTACACAATTGTACTTAAGACGGAACATTGTGCATATAAGTTACGACTCTTCAGTATGTGTCTAGCTAAAGGCTGCTATTGTTTAATATTCCACGGTAGCAAACTGTCAATGTCTAGTGAGGGTTGGCAGAGTTCATTTAAACAATGGGTAAAATACTCATAAGGTATTAGGCCGTTGGCTTTGGCTATTCCAACAATACTATAAAGGCTAGTACTGTCGATTGTCTCATTAACCATTTGGCTAAATAGCCAGTTTTTACGGCCGATAAAAAGTGGCTTTATAGTGGTTCACCCCGGGTTTTACTCTACCTATCATAACCGACAGTCAATAAAGTGATGATACTAAAACTTCATTTTTACTACCGAACAAAACCATGTAAAGCGAACTACGAAAATAATCATGAATGAGCGTCAGAAACTTGCTCACAACTGCTTGCTAGACGAAGTCAAAACCTACTTTTTGATACTGTAGCTTATATAAAATATCATAAATATACCTTTCCAGATAAAAGCCTTCAAACACATATAGTTGACAGGCTTTTACATGAATTATTTCAGATTCACTTTAAGTGAATCGCTTACCCTCGAAGGGGGAAACTTTGTTTAGGCTGCTTGTGCGTTATTTAAGTATGAATGAATCAACTTCCTCCCTTCACCATTCAAAATTAACTTATTCACTGGTGTTGATATATCAAGGATGTAACTATTGATGAAAGAAGTGTAACCTCTTTTACCTAGCCTAGACCTAATGTACCGTCGTAGCTCATCTTTAGCAGAGTTTTCTCTTTCACGTAGTTCTTTTTTCTTACCCAGCCCTGTTGGGCGAAGCTGGCTATGTGTTAAAGCATTAACCTTTGTAAGTATACTTTCTTCATGCAACCTTAGACCTTCTAACTTCACATCAAACTCCACGTTGAAAAGCTCATCAGAAAAGTCGTAGTGTTCGGCCATATCATCATTTAGCCCATCTTGACTCTTACCACATGCGTGATGCAGAACTAACTTTGAAATGTAAGTGGATTCGCCTAGTGTTTTATTTGCTTTCGTGACAAGAAGCCCTTTAATATTCGATTTAGCAAATTTACGACACATTGTATTAAAAGCTCCATTTCTGCCCTTGATGCTCTGTTCATTCAACGCTCCCCTCACGCAATCTACAGGACTAAAGTCTTTAATCAGCTTATCAAGTGATCTAACAGAAAATGCATCCTTTAAATTCCTAGGTTTAAGAAAAACGTGTTGCTGGTTACAGTTAACTCCCACATTATTACGCCAGTCTCGTTGAAGGTTTAGAATTTTTCTAACTTCATCTGTTACAGGCAAAATAAACTCCCGATTCGCTTTCATTGCATAATCAGGAAACGTAATTTTAGTCGGATAAGTTTCGCAATCCAACCAATCCCATCGCAAATTATGAACATTAATAGGACGAACACCTGTTAGAACCATAAACCTAACGGCATTGACCTGGTGAAGGCTAGTTGCTGCTGCAACATTTGAATATAATTGTGCGATACTATCAAGATCGGTGTAAAGCTTTGTCGCTTTACTTCTATTAACCCTCGACGAAACGTAGTCCACAGCAATCTTTGAAGTAACATTGTTACCATCGGCCAGTTTTGATGCCGCAAACTTCCACAAACGCTTTATCTCATCAGACAGTTCATTAGCATAGTTACCTGTCTCGCTGGCAATAATGTTATCTAGAACATTCTCAACATCAATGATTTTTACATTAGCGAAAACATCTTTTTCACGAAAATAGTAGCGAAGCTTCTTAGTCCTACTGAGATAAGTTTTTATTGTACTGTCTTTAAGCTTTCCATTTTTGTTTCTTCGCTTTCTATCTTCCTCAAACAAATCTATTGCATGATGTACAGTCTTCAGAGAAACATCTCCCTTCCACATCGAAGTAGCAATGTCTCTAGCTACTCTCGGCTGTAACTCAGGATAAACACCTAATTTTGATGTCTTTATGCCTGTTTTATTACCAAAGTGCGTTCTGAATGTCGCCTCACCTTTTTTGTTAAAAACAATTCGAAGGTGGTTAGTTATTTCGTACTTCGAAATGTTAGGTTTTCCTGTGAATGCCAAGATTGTTTTCGCGGCAGTAACACAAGATTTTATGTGTGAGCTTGAATAAGGTGGTTCAAATGACTCCCACTTTGAGATTGCATCGTCATATTCGGCTTTACTTGGCTTTTTTTGGGTTGACTTCATTATGTACATAGTCCTAAAAGGCAGGTGCAATAAAGCTTTCCTGTTAATATTTAATTTAATACACAAAACACACCAAGAATGTTAGTCAAAAACCAATACACGAAATACCACAATTTTTTGTGTTACTCATTTGTGTTACGGCTATGGTATAATCAACGAAATTTATTGAAACGAACGTAAGCTATTGTAACGTATTTCCTATTACGTCAAATACGCTGTACCCCTTGTTCTATTTGACTTTAGCCAGGAAAATCAAACACATGGCACTATTAATCAAAGACAACTGCATCAACTGTGATATGTGTGATCCAGAATGCCCAAACCAAGCGATTAGTTACGGTAAAAAAATATACGAAATAGATCCCGACCTATGTACCGAGTGTGTCGGTCATTATGATAAACCAACCTGCATTGCAGTCTGTCCAATCGACTGCATTATCATCGACCCGAAACATCAAGAAAGCCAAGACCAACTGTATGACAAATATGTAATGATCCATCACAGTGACCAAATCTAATCTAAGCATGAAAAAACTTAGCTAAAAGGCTAAATAAAAAGGCTATTTACCCTGTTTACTTTTGAGATGATTAAGTTACACTCAAATTGCTGCTAAATTCAACAACCTGTTTATTAAACACACTTTATATATCTAATTCTTAATACAAGTGATGATTTTTTATTCAGTGATTTTAGCTAGTGCATGATGCATTTGTTGCACCGAATTATCATAATAAAACAATGGAGAATGGCTAATATGGCTACTACAACAGGTCGCGTAAAATGGTTCAATGAGAAAAAAGGTTTTGGTTTCATTGAAAGGCCGGGCGGCTCAGATGTTTTCGTTCATTTTAGAGCAATACAAGGTGATGGCTTCAAAACCCTAAACGATGGGCAAGAAGTACAATTTGAAGTTGAAGACGGTCAAAAAGGTCCTCAAGCTTTAAATGTAATAGCGATCTAAAAATTCTACAGGTTGTCACATAGGCAACCTGTTCCTTCAGTGTCCGATATAACCTAAAAAACAACACAGTCTCACTGATCTTCTCTTACGTAAAACCTAAAAAAAACTTCCATCTTCGACTATTGTTAACGATACACAACGCGTGTTTTTTGTTGACTTTTGCGCCAAAATCCCTAGAATTTAGCGCCTTTTTACGATTTACCTCTTATCGTTTAATTAAAACGATAGTAACCCTAACCTATAAGAACTCTTATGTTGAAGCTACATATTAATAAAGTCGTTAGTCTTAAGGCCGATGTGCTTTCAGGACTAACCGTTGCACTTGCATTAGTACCAGAGGCCGTTGCGTTCGCTTTTGTTGCTAATGTTGAACCTTTAGTTGGTCTCTACGCCGCATTTATCGTCGGCTTGATTACGGCGATCTTTGGTGGCCGCCCAGGCATGATCTCAGGTGCAACAGGTGCCCTTGCTGTAGTGATGGTAGCATTGGTTGTAGACCATGGTGTTGAGTACCTCTTTGCTACCGTAGTATTAATGGGAATAATCCAAATTCTTGCCGGAGTCTTTAAGCTCGGAAAGTTTATTCGGATGGTACCGCATCCAGTGATGTTAGGGTTCGTAAATGGCTTAGCCATTGTGATTTTCCTAGCACAATTAGGTCAGTTTAAAGAACCTGACGCTAATGGTGTGATGCAGTGGATGCAAGGTGAAACCTTATGGATGATGCTGGGTTTAGTCGCAGTGACAATGCTAATCATTCACTTCCTACCAAAAATCACTACCGCTGTGCCATCAGCATTAGCCGCAATTGTGATTGTTTCGCTAGCAACCATAGGTTTAAACCTTGATACAAAAGTCGTCGGTGATGTTGCTTCTATCGCTGGTGAGTTACCAAAATTCCATATCCCAATGGTGCCATTTACGTGGGAAACGTTCATGATCATCTTGCCATACTCGCTAATTTTAGCTGCCATTGGTTTGATTGAATCACTACTTACCTTAACCTTGATTGATGAATTAACTCAGACACGTGGTAAAGGTAACAAAGAATGTATCGCCCAAGGCCTTGCTAATACCACAACCGGTTTCTTCGGTGGTATGGGTGGTTGTGCAATGATTGGTCAGTCAATGATTAACGTAAACTCAGGTGGACGTGGCAGAGCGTCAGGCATCACAGCCGCGCTTGCATTATTGGGCTTTATCTTGTTCGCGTCAGGCTTAATCGAGCAAATACCTATTGCAGCACTTATTGGGGTAATGTTTATTGTCGTTATCGCGACATTTGAATGGTCAAGCTTTAAAGCAATTAAGAAAATTCCTCGATCTGATGCATTCATTTTAGTATTAGTGTCAGGTGTCACAGTAGCTACTGATCTAGCCATCGCTGTTATTGTAGGTGTGATTGTGTCTGCCCTAGTCTTTGCATGGCAACATGCGAAACACGTCATGGTTAAACGCTCAGTTGATGAAAATGAGTGGACTGTGTATGAAGTCGAAGGCCCGTTGTTTTTCGGTGCTATTAGCTCATTCAAAGAACAGTTTAATTACGATGGCGACGCTGATGATATTATTATCGATTTCAAAAACTCGCGTGTTTATGATCACTCAGGTGTAGAAGCAATTGATGCGATTGCCGAGCGTTACGTCAATCTAGGTAAGAAGTTACATTTACGTCACCTGAGCCCAGAATGTAAAAACTTACTGCAAAAAGCCAGTGACTTAGTTGAAGTAAACGTAATGGAAGATCCTGATTACCACGTAGCTAGTGACAAGCTCGCTTAATCATAAGATTAATTAAGCGCTGGCGAGCACTTTGCCAGCGCTTTTCATATTAAACCATGCCCCAATTATCACCTGACCTTCAACAGCAGCTATCAACACGAGTCGAGCAGTGTTATCAACTCGTTGAAAGAAAGCTAGGCCGTAAATTCCCTCGTCCACAAGTGTTAACAAATCAACGTGGTCGTATTGCAGGGTGCGCTTTATTACAAAAAAATACGTTACGGTTCCACCCTCTCATTTATCAACAAAACCAAGCTCACTTCCTAGAGCACGTCGTTGCTCATGAAATTGCCCATCTTGTAGTGTGGCAATGTTATGGTAAAACGCCACCTCATGGTAAACACTGGCAGTGGGTGATGAATGATATCTTTAATTTACCAGCCCTTCGCACACACCAATATAACACTGATAATATCGGTATACGTACTGTTCGCTACCGTTGTTTATGCGCTGAAATACCGTTAAGTATGAATCGTCACAACAAGGTCATTAAGGGTGCAGTGTATTGTTGCAAACGTTGTAAATCACCCCTAAAAGAAATTACTGAAATGTAAACATAATTTAATAGAAGCTATCATAAATAGCGCGTTGACAAATAAAAGCACCAACTCTTGCCAAAACTCACAAACAAACGTTAGAATCCGCGGGGAAAATTAACCCGTAAATAAATAGCAGTCCATTTAATGACCAGACAACTCTTCTTAAACATATTTTGTACTTCATTGCTTCTTTTAACGATGCACAGCCAAGTCAATGCTGGCCATATTAATTTTTCAAAAGCAAAAAAAATTGCCAACAAACTGCATCAAGCCAGTGATACTAGCTTTTATTGTGGCTGCGACATCTATCGTCAAGGTAAAAAGCTTCGTCCAGACCTTGCCAGTTGTGGTTATGAATACCGAAAACAGTTAAAACGAGCAAGCAGAATTGAATGGGAGCATATTGTACCTGCGTGGGAATTTGGCCATCAACGCCAATGTTGGCAACAAGGTCGACGAAAAGCTTGTACTAAAAATGATAAGACCTTCCAAAAAATGGAAGGCGACCTACATAATTTAGTCGCCGCAATTGGTGAAGTTAATGGGGATCGATCTAATTACCGCTTTAGCCAATGGAATGGTGCTGCTTACCAATATGGCCAATGTGATGTAGTCGTTGATTTTAAAGGGCGAAAGACGCAACCGCCAGCACATCGTCGAGGAGATATTGCGAGGATTTATTTCTATTTCCAGCAGCAGTATCAGTTACAATTATCACGTTCTCAGCAGCGCCTGTTTAACGCTTGGGATAAACAAGACCCAGTCACTGCCGCAGAGTGTTTACGAGATAGTCGAATTGCCAATATTCAAGGTAATTCAAACCCATTTGTGAAGCGGCGCTGCGCAACGCAGCGCTTACAATAACCTTTAGGACAATTGCTTAGTGAAGAAGGCTGTAAAGTTTGCGGCGGTAGCTAGAGGCCAGTGGATCACCTACCGGTAAACTCGCAATAATATCCAGGTAATGCTTTTTGGCATCTTCAAAGTCAAGTTGTGACATTAAAATGCTAAACAATAGTTCCAGTGCTTGCTCGGTTTTATTGGCCTGGCTATATGTGACTGCGAGTTGTAATTTAATATGAGGGTCATCGGGCTTTTGAACTAACTGTTGCTCAAGAGCAAGTATCTCAGGTGACTCCCCAGCCTTTTGGGCAAGCTCAAGTAAAGAAACTAAGCGCTGATAGTTAGCATTTTTATCTTCTAGAGCAAAACTTGCAAGTAACTCTTCCGCTGGCGCTAACTGACCTAATTTGATTAACACCTCGACATAGCAGCTGACAATATCGATACGTTGGCTGTCGAGCTCATAAGCTTGTTTAATTAATAAAAACGCTTGATTAATATCCGCAGACTCATCCAACAACATCGCACTCGCTTGAATTAACAAGTCATCTTCTGGCTTGGGTAAGTACTTCGATAACATTTCTTGAACTTTATCCATAGGCAGAACACCGACTAAGCCATCAATAGGCTGACCAGCACGGATCAAAACCAATGTCGGCACAGAAGAAACGCCAAACTGCTGAGTAATTTGAGGCTGCTCATCACAGTTCACTCTTGCCAGAACAATGGCAGGGGTTTGCGAGGCCAGTTGTATGAGTTGAGCAGACATCGGCTTTCCTGCTTCATCTCTTGGTGAATACAGTTCCACTAGGATTAATTGCTCAGCAGGTTGCTCTAACAAGGTGGCCTGAAAGTTTTCTAAATTTAGATCGACTACATTTGACATGGTCAAGATTCTCTTACGATTGATAATGTATATTTATGGGCAAGTTAATATTTTTCAAGTCGTTAATAATTGTTTTCAAACACTGTATTTAGAATATTAACTCTAGACTACCGTTACCAGAATCAAACTGGTAAGATGTCTTTTTGCATTTTTGGTTTTCACATGAATTTATACCTCCGACTACTTTACCTGCTTCTATGGAAGATACCACGCCACCGAGCTAAGCAAAGCATTTTCGACACCAGCCACTATGATTTCCGTGTATTACCTCTTGATGTAGATATCAACATGCATCTAACCAATTCGCGTTATCTTGCCCTAATGGATTTAGCAAGAACCTGGATGATGTGTGAATCAGGATTATTTAAAGCACTTCTCAAGCGTAAATGGTTACCCGTTGTCAGTTCAACGGAACTAACATTCATCAAAGATATTAAGCCATGGCAAAAATGCACTGTTGAGACAAAAATCATTGCTTGGGATGATAAATATTTTTATATGGAACAGCGATTTGTTAGCAACGGTATATTGCATGCCGTTGCAAATCTGAAAGGATTATTTGTTTGCAAAGGCAAAACGATTCCGACATCACAACTGCTCGAAGTGGCAGGAGAACAACGTGATGCTCCACCACTCCCCGAAGCAATTAAGCATTGGCAAGCACTGCTCGAAGCAAAAAAACATCAAGAATCAAATAAATAATTTAAATACTATATAAAAAGCCGTTCTTTGAACGGCTTATTTATCAACGAATAACAACGTAATCTTAGTAGTTAAAATTCATCATCTTCATCAAACTCATCACCTACAACCACTCCATCTTCATCAATGAAGTAAGTACCCCAACCATCATATTGAATTTTATGTTTGTCGGCTAAGCGGATCAGCGCTTCAGTATCTTTGTCTAAACGTTCAACAGTCAATTCGTGATCAACAGTCGCATCGAAACAAAATATAATTGCACCATCATCTAACTCAAGCTCTTCAGCATCAGAGACTTCAAAACCTAATTTAAATGCATCAACGGCTGCTTTTTCCAGATTGTCAAAATTTGCACATGACAAGTGGTGCTCAATTGGGTACTCAGCATCAGGGTTACTTCCATCAGCTAATAAACTGTCGACGATCTCACGATTGTCGATTTTTTGATGTTCAATTTCTTTTTCTACAGACATGATAATTCTCAAAGTTGACTCAACTAAAATTATAAATCAAATCAAGTTATCTAGATATTATTTCTTTGCATTTAGTTGCGCGACCTCAGCATCTAATTGCTCAATCTTATCAGACATAGCTTGACGAGCTTGCTCGGCGAGATCGCGAATCCCACTTTTATCAATTGACGAAGTATCAATCTCAGGTAGGTGCTCCACAATTGCGTAACCGTTATTCCAGCGATTTAGGCTAAAATGACCCGTTGAGCTAAGTACGATTGGAATAATAGGCACCTGTGCTTGGATTGCGGTATGAAATGCCCCAGTCTTAAATGGCAGCAAACCGCGTCCTCGACTGCGTGTTCCTTCAGGGAACATCCAGATACTGAGGTTCTTCTTATCCATCTTATCCGCAGTTTGATTAATCGTACCAGCAGCTCGTGATTTGTTCTTACGGTCAATTAGAATATTTCCACTGAGCCAATAAAGTTGGCCAAAAATTGGCACCCACTTTAAACTTTTCTTACCAATACTCACAACGCCCGGGGTAACACCGCCAGAGATAGTGACTAAATCGAAGTTATTTTGGTGATTACCAATAATAACTTTTGGCGTATTGGTTAAATCTTGAGGAACACGCACTAGCAATTTAATGCCAAATAACGGTGCCATGCTTGATAATAGCTTTGACACAGTATAAGTGTTATTGCGATGAAACGGACGCACTACACAAATCAAAATACCAATTAAACAAACAACTACCACAATAGGTAAAAAGAACAGAATTCTAAACAATGCAACCATTAGTGTACCTAATTCAACTCAAACTAAATTTTAAAGGCGCTATTATGAGGAAACTCACCAGTAATGTATACAGCTGTACGCTGAATATTTTAGACGCTTCACGCCCTCATTAATACTGATGAGTAAATCAACACATTAGTGTGGCAGGCTTGGTAACATTAAGAAAGTCGTTATCGTCGCAATCAAACTAAGACCAATCCAACCGCATAGCAGTGGCTTTGCTAGTAGCTGCTTTGCAGTAAACTGGATAATAAATGCGCCAAATAAAAGCCAATATGAACGCCATGCACTTAATGCTAAAGCGTGTTGTGCCGCTAACTCTAATGGTTCTTTTAAGGTTAAATAGCGAATAACAAAATAACCAGCTTGCGAAAAAAATAGCAAACCAAAAATAACCATTAATCCCGCAATAGCTAAGCGAAAAGCCCGTTGAGTTCCAGACAAAACAAATTCCTTAATTGAATCAAACGACAATATAAAGTGTTATCTATTACCCGAATACCGAGTAATAAAAAAGGGGATTATAACAACCCCCTCATCAAAAATCATGATATCTATCAATTAGCAGCTCTAACCTTTAACTATTTAGCGGAGCTGTTCACAATTAATAAATTAAACCACCACTTTTAACCTTAGAAGTATCAACACGAGTTGGTGTTGCAACGCCATCAACTAGTGGCTGACTTCCTACAGCTAAAGCATTAATGACTTTGGTCATGGAGTCTAAGTCGAGGCTAGCTAGGTCATCGCTCAATTGATGATAATGTTTATCACTCTCTAATTGTGTTGAAGAGAAACTATGTGCAGGGACACCTAAACGCGCTAAAGTCGCATTATCTGAACGATAAAACAGACGCTGCTTAGGGTACGGATCCGGGTGGATTTCTAGTTGTTGTGCAGCTAAAGATTTGTT
Organism: Psychrobium sp. 1_MG-2023; assembly: GCF_030689115.1. NCBI lineage: Bacteria > Pseudomonadati > Pseudomonadota > Gammaproteobacteria > Alteromonadales > Shewanellaceae > Psychrobium > Psychrobium sp. 1_MG-2023. The sequence goes on from NZ_JAUYVJ010000013.1 coordinate 22,306, forward strand.
CATGATTTGCGCCAAATTTGAACGTTCAAATCCAGTCATCCATAAACCACCGGCACCGAACTTCGATGGTTTACCAATCATTTCTATATTAACCATAGCTGCAATACTTTCAGGGTTGATATGAGTTGAAAAATACTTAGAGCCGTAACCACCAATTTCCTCGGCAGTGAATGCGACAAAAACTAAGGTTCGTTCAGGTGTTCCTTGCTGCGCATAATACTGCGCTAAATTGATAACTGCTGCGGTACCGGATGCATCGTCATCGGCACCATTATAAATCTTATCGCCTTCTTTACTTTCGTCCATTCCCAAGTGGTCATAATGAGCAGAAAACAGCACCATCTCTTTGCTCTTACCCGGTAGAACCCCAACAACGTTTGCAAGTTTTTGTTGCTTAACGTGACTTGTCGTACTCAAGTTAAGTTCATTAACTTGGTTAATCTCCGTCAAGGCTAACACCAACGAGCCACCTTGATCATGATTAAATTTGTTAAGTCCACGATTAAAATACGCTTGATAACGTAAAAAGGTTTTCTTATGTGCTGGGTCAACCAACACTAGTGCGTCTTTGCCAACTTGGTTAAGCACCGATAACTGTGCCCTGAAGTCATCATCGGCTCCAATTAGCACGATATTAGCTTGTTGGGGACTTGTCCATGATAGCTGTTTCTTTGATGTTGCTATAGCAACTTGCTCAGCAGCAATCGTCTGACCGTTTAACTGTAATTTTTCTACCTGAGATGTGATGTTATATAGCACAAACTCTTGTTGGTATTGATCTAAACCACTAAACGGTTTTAAACCGATATCATTAAAGCGTTGGCTAATGAATTCAGCAGCTTGTGTAATACCTGGGGTAAAATTACCGCGCCCTTTCAATTCGTCAGAAGCTAGATATGTAATATCAGCAACAACTTGCGGTTGTGATATTGATGGTGGTTTATTAAACGAACAAGCAGTAACGGTCATCATTAAAGCTAACGGAAGGATTCTCTTCATTACATTTTTCCAAAGTATTGGCATCAGCGAGTACAAACTCATCGAAGCACGGAAGACACACGGTATTGAAATATCAATACTTATTTTTTTGCATCATACCAAGGAATGATACTAATGTGATGAAAAAAACGATTCAATGTCAAAATATTCGATAAACATCTACTCATCACGCAACAGCTTTGGGATAATAAATTAATTTTACTCCTCAAGACGCTCAATGTGATAAACAACAAAATATTCGTTATCGGCCTACCTAGAACGGCAACCACTAGCCTTTGTAAAGCGATGGTTGAGTTAGGCTTTGCAACGGCTCATACCGCCTATATCGAAAAATGTTTCGAGCAAGCCCAAGTTATCGCGGACACGCCAATCTTCTGTGATTATCAAGCTTTAGACCAATATTACCCTAACGCTAAATTCATCAATTTAACGCGAGAACTTTCTCAGTGGGTACCATCTATAAAGCAGTTATTGCAGCGAATGCACGTAAACTTACAACGAGAGGATGGCGGATTTAATACAATTATTAAACGTTGTTACAACGAAGTATTTTCACCATTAACCACTGAAAACATTAACAATGACCAGTTTTTAATTGACTGCTATCAACGCCACCAGCAAAACATACAAAGTTACTTCTTAGGACGAGAACAAGATATTCTGCATATCGATATCAGTGCTAATGACAGCTTTGAACGTTTACTCGCTTTCCTTGCGATTGAACAAACTCCATTAGCAGGGTTTGATCACGTTAATCGCGGAGGTAAAGTAACCGCTTGGAAGCAAGTCAAAAGCCCATTGAAAGTCGAATCAACAAGACGTGGTCGAATGGACCCCTTGCCCTATCCACTCATTAAATAAGGCTTAGGCGTGATAATTTGATCTAGCGCCTTTTTTCCTGCGTCATTCACAGGTAAAATTAACGTTTTTATATCACTCTAAAGATGTCATGTTTGAATTAAAATTTAATACCCCTGCTGCTTGGACCGAAGCTGTTTTAGCTAACTTCGATTACTTCTTACAAGATCATGCCGCTGCTGAAAAAAAGGCTTCGGGTATGGCAATTTCCATGCTGTCTCACTATCAAGATCGTCCTAAGCTTGTTCGTGCGATGACAGACCTCGCCTTAGAAGAATTGATCCACTTTAAACAAGTACTTAAATTAATGACGGCACGTGACGTTTTATTAAGAAATGACACTAAAGATTTATACATCAAAGAAATTCGTGCATTATGTCGCCACCCTCGTGACCAATTGATGATGGACCGCCTGTTGATAGCTGGCATTATCGAAGCCCGTGGTTACGAACGTTTCTCACTTGTTGCCGACGCTTTGGAAGCAGGTAAAGATCAAGAGTTTTACGCTGCTATTGCAAAATCTGAAGCCAAACACAAAGACCTATTTGTAGAGTTAGCTTACGAATATTTCGACAAAGAGTCGGTTGATACTCGCTTAGAAGAGTTATTGATTGCTGAAGCTAAGATTTGCGAAAAGCTACCATTTACGGGTGCCTTGCATTAATTTCATTAATTGAGCTTTATCATCAGCCACCTGATAAAGCTCACTCTCTGCTAGTGAGATAAAATCTCAAGGAAGCCTTCTTCTTTCACGCAGTATCACCAACTAAAATTATCCAGCGTCTAGACCATTTATCTAGATGGCTAAAAATAACGCTAGACCCATTTTTCTCGGTGTGAGCAACTCCACTACTGATAGTTTAAGTGTTTTAGTATATGCTTGAATCGCATCTGCTGAATTTTAATCTCGGGCGATACGCCATAAGTGAGTTGTAAAGTCACTAAAATATCTTCTTTTTATGATGATTTGGAAAACTGGATGGCTATTATAAAAACGAAGTCTACCCACATTATTAACACTATCATGCACTCGATTGTAGTTGGTGTTGTCTTTGGGCTTTGTCTTTTTCCTTCGAAATCATTTGCAAACAATTCTTCACAGGAGCAGCTCACAGCCGCATTTGTCTATCAAATTACAAAGTTCGCTCAATGGCCTAAAGCCTCACAATCTCTGCCAAACAACTCATTTTCTATTTGTATTTTTGGCGAACCATCACCAACACTCCGTCAATATTTTCGAGCACTAGAACAAAAAACTACACAAGGAAAGCCCATTACATATAGTGAGTTTATGAATAAGCAACAACTTAAGAATTCCAATGCCTCCTGTCAAATTCTCTATATCATTAACCATCACCAAGAGCACTTAAATGAGCAAGATATTATCAACCTCTCAAAAAACACCCTCTTAATTGGTCAAAGCAAAGCATTTTTAGCGCAGGGGGGTATGCTTTCCCTAGTTATCATTAACCGAAAAATGAAAATTCTAATTAGTCAAAATAATATTGAGCGAAGTAACATCAAATTGCAGCCTCGTTTAAAAGCCCTAGCTAAAGTGATTTAAGTTATGATGAAATTAACTCGCAATCTATCATTTAAAAACAAATTATTACTGTTAATTCTCAGCATAACGTTTATCAGTTTACTAACCAGTGCTATCACCTTTAGTGTTTTACTCGAGAGCACTTTTAAACAAAACCTTAATGATAATGCTCGGTCTAATTTATCATTATTAGCTTATAACCTAGGGCCAGCGATTTCTTTTAATGATAAAGACGCAGCAGTTGAGATTTTAAACTCGCTAAAAACATCCCCTTATGTCTCTGGAGCCAATGTCTACCGTGTGGAAAATGGTACATTATCAGCCGTAGCATCTTATAAAAACGGAACGAACTTTTCATCAATTTCAGCACTAGAAGTTTATCTAACTCCAACCTTTGATGGCTTATCACACTATATTACAGCGCCGATCACTGTGGACAACGACACCATTGGCTATGTTTTTCAGCACTCAGTGTTACATCAACTAAATGCCTTCCACCAAAAAGTTGCTATTACGGTCGGAATAACATTAAGCTTCTGCTTATTAATAAGCTTTATAATCTCGTTGAAGTTTCAACGCCGCTTGCTGCAACCTTTATTTAACCTCCTCAGTACCACTCAAGCGATACGGACTCAACAGGATTACACTTTACGAGTGAGAGAGACTAGTCATGATGAGTTCTCCCAGTTAACCCAAAGTTTCAACCATATGCTCAACGAAATCGAAGTCCACTACCGTCGTCAGCTAGCGACAGAAGACAAAGTTCGGTTACTTAACCTAGGTCTTGAAGATAAAATAGCAGAGCGTACTGAACAGCTAGAACAGTCAAATATTGAATTAAAAAATACTCTCTCAGAGCTCGAACAATATCAAGCGAAGTTAGTTGAACAAGAAAAAATGGCTTCATTAGGAAACTTGGTCGCTGGTATAGCACATGAAGTCAATACTCCGGTTGGAATTGGTGTGACAGCCATTAGCCACCTTGGCGAAGAAGTTCGAGCGCTTCAGGAACATTACGAAAATAACACCTTAAGCCAAAAAGTTTTACAACAGTTTTTAGCCCAGGCAATCGATGGTACCAATATTAGTTTATCTAACCTATCGCGAGCCGCTGATTTAATTAGTAGCTTTAAGCGCATCGCTGTTGACCAAGCCAGTGGAGCAGTTAGGGAGTTAAACATCAAAAATTACTTAGAAGAAATTTTATTATCTCTGCGCCCAAAACTAAAAAAAGTGCCGCATACTATTTGCATCGATTGCGCTCAGTCGATTACAGCACATTGTAATGCAGGCACTTTGTCACAAATCATCACAAACCTGTTAATGAACTCTATCAAACACGCCTTTAAAGATAATGCGCGTGGCAAGATCACAATCAGCGTGACACAAAATCAAGGTGATATTGAGCTTATTTATCAAGACAATGGCTGTGGTATGCCAGCAGAGGAACTGACCCAACTTTTTGAGCCTTTTTATACTACCGCGAGAAATAAAGGGGGAAGCGGTTTGGGGGCCCACTTAGTTTACAACCTTGTAACCCAAGGATTGCACGGCCATATTGTTGCAAGTAGTAAAGTGGGGGAAGGGTTAAGTCTAACTATCACTTTTCCAGCACAACCAAAGTAGCTATCGAGAGAAGCTATAAGTCGTCATGAGGTTCGTAGGCTGTTGTATCGAAGTTGTATTAGGCTCTACCACAACAGCTAGAGCCAACACTTGATAATTGCTGTCCCCCGTTAGTACTCAGGAGCCAACAATTTTCAGAAAGGCTTAATCGCAAAAAGCTTGACGCAAAAAATCACTCTTACGTTGCATGAAATTAGTTTCATCACAGTTAATAAAGTTAATCGCTAACTGATATTGCTCAACAAGACACTTCGACTCTTTCGCCAGTTCATATTCATTCATTACAATATGCATCGCCTCAACGACAGATTCACTTTCACCCGAGCCAATATCCGCCTCGTCTGGCTCAAAGTTATCTAGCATCCAATGTTGTAGTTGCTCTGTGCTTGTTGAGCCACTACCCCATGCCACGATCACATTAATTAATTGTTGTTTGGTTATTACTAATTTACTCATCATTACTCTCTATTAGCAGGTGCCAGTCTCTTGGGGCTTTCTCGTCGCATTTAACACAATTAAGTTCATACCCTAGCATGTTGTCACGGCCTTGTGAGGACGTGACCCAAGGCCGACTAACCCAAGGGGGGTTGTGCCTAACATGTTGATTATGTCCACAAGATAATTTAGCCACCCAGGCGTTTAATTCATCTCGGTGGTAACCTACGATGGCTTGTTTCATTGATTAATTAAGTTTCCACAGGGCTATCATCTTCAATACCGTCAATATCAACATTATCGGGTTGTGGCGAGTTAACCTCTACACCATCAACGCGTTGTAACCCTCGCGGTAACTTATTACCTCGGCGGCCACGTTCACCGGAATAATGCTCTAAATCTGACGCTTTTAGCGTGAGCTTACGCTTCCCAGCCAACAGGGTAACTTCACTGTCTGGATAGATAACCGCAATTTGCTTAACAAATTCTTCACGGCTCTGTACGCGTGAACTCGGAATATTGATGATCTTATTCCCTTTACCCTTCGCTAGTTTTGGCAAGCTAGATAATGGGAAAATTAACATTCGACCTTCATTCGATATCGATAAACATAGTTGTTGCTCGGCATCTGCAATAGGCACTAAGGGCATCACTTCACTACCCTTAGGTCTGCTTATCAGCGCCTTACCTTTTTTATTACTGCTAAGCATGTCATCAAAGGAACCAATAAAGCCATAACCGCCATCGGTTGCTAACAAATACAATTGTTTTTCTTGCCCCATGACAGAATGAGCAACGGTCTCACCAGCAGTTAGGGTAAAGCGCCCCGTCAAGGGTTCACCTTGGCTTCGCGCAGAAGGTAAAGTATGCGCATCTGTACTGTAGGCACGCCCTGATGTATCAATAAATACCACAGGCTGATTACTTCGTCCTTTAGCTGAACAAAGGTAAGCATCACCCGCTTTATAATTCATATTTTGTGGTTCTATGTCATGACCCTTAGCACAGCGGGCCCAGCCTTTCTCTGAAACGACTACAGTTACCGCTTCACTTGGCACTAAATCTTTTTCTGACAATGCTTTTGCTTCACCACGCTCAATGATCGGTGAGCGGCGTTCATCACCAAACTTCTCAGCATCAGCGATGATTTCTTTTTTAACCAAGGTTTTCATGCGACGCTCAGAAGACAGCGTCAACTGAATTTTATCACGCTCCAATGCTAACTCTTCTTGCTCAGCGCGAATTTTAATTTCTTCAAGTTTCGCCAATTGGCGTAGTTTAATCTCTAAAATCGCTTCAGCTTGGATTACGGTTAAGCCAAAACGCGACATCAATTCCGCTTTAGGATTATCATAAGTTCTAATAATCTCAATAACTTCATCGATATTTAAAAAAGCAATGAGTAAACCATCAAGGATATGTAACCGCGCTAGAATTTTATCAAGTCGATGTTGTAAACGGCGGCGCACCGTATCAAGACGGTAAGTGATCCACTCCGTTAAAATATCTTTTAAACCCATTACCCGAGGGCGATTATCTAGACCCAGAATATTAAGGTTAACTCGATAGTTTTTTTCAAGGTCAGTCGTCGCAAACAAGTGATTCATAATACCGTCGATATCTACACGGTTTGAACGAGGGACAATCACTAAACGGGTCGGGCATTCATGATCAGATTCATCACGTAAATCAGAAACCATTGGTAACTTTTTCGCCTGCATTTGTGCGGCGATTTGTTCTAAAATTTTAGCCCCTGAAACTTGATGTGGTAAAGCGGTGATCACGACATCGCCGTCTTCGATTTCATAGACCGCACGCATTTTAATTGAGCCCTTACCCGTACTATAAATCTTTTCAATGTCAGATTTAGGCGTAATGATTTCGGCTTCAGTCGGATAGTCAGGTCCTTGCACATGACTTAAGAGCTCTACTAATTCTGTTTTAGGCTGCTCTAATAACTGCACGGCGGCACTGGCCACTTCACGGACATTATGTGGTGGAATATCCGTTGCCATTCCCACAGCAATACCCGTAATACCATTAAGTAGAATATGTGGTAAACGAGCCGGTAACACCACAGGCTCTTTTAAGGTGCCATCAAAGTTTGGCTGCCACTCAACAGTCCCCTGCCCTAACTCTCCAAGCATCACTTCACTGAATTTGGATAACTTAGCTTCGGTATAACGCATTGCAGCAAAGGATTTAGGATCATCTGGTGCTCCCCAGTTACCTTGACCATCAACTAACGGATACCGATAAGAAAACGGTTGAGCCATTAGTACCATCGCTTCATAACAAGCGCTATCACCGTGCGGGTGAAACTTACCTAATACATCACCAACGGTACGTGCCGACTTTTTATATTTAGCTGAGGCGTTTAAGCCAAGTTCTGACATCGCGTAAATAATACGTCGCTGCACCGGCTTTAGACCATCACCAATATGGGGCAAGGCGCGATCCATAATTACATACATCGAATAGTTTAAATAAGCGTCTTCGGTAAATTTGACCATCGACTGCTGTTCGACACCATCAAGGCTCATTTCAATTGAATCTGTCACGTTAAACCCTTATTTCTCTTCGTCTACTACATCGACAACTTGTGCTAAATTGCCTTTAGTTTCTAACCAGGTACGGCGATCGCCAGAACGCTTCTTCGCCAGTAACATATCCATCATTTCATGAGTGTGTTGCTCATCGTCTAACGTTAATTGCACTAAACGACGAGTGTTAGGATCCATGGTTGTTTCACGCAGCTGAAGTGGGTTCATTTCACCTAATCCTTTAAATCGTTGAACATTCACTTTGCCGCGTTTTTTCTCCGCTTCAATACGGTCTAAAATGCCTTTCTTCTCGTCCTCATCAAGAGCGTAAAAAACCTCTTTACCAATATCGATTCGATAAAGCGGCGGCATAGCGACATAAACATGCCCTTGCTCAACCAGCGTTTTGAAATGGGCAACGAATAAGGCACATAGCAGCGTTGCAATGTGTAATCCATCGGAGTCAGCATCAGCTAAAATACATATCTTGTCGTATCGCAGTGCCGACAAATCTGCTGAATCAGGGTCTAGGCCAATAGCAACGGAGATATCATGAACTTCTTGAGAGGCCAATACTTGAGTAGATTCAACTTCCCACGTATTTAAAATTTTACCACGCAGTGGCATAACCGCTTGAAATTCTCGATCTCGTGCTTGTTTAGCTGAACCACCAGCCGAATCACCTTCTACTAAAAACAGTTCAGCCCGAGCAGGATCTTGCCCTGTACAATCGGTGAGTTTACCGGGTAACGCAGGTCCTGAAGTGACCTTTTTACGTGCAATTTTTTTGCTCGCTTTGAGGCGACGTTGTGCGTTATTAATACACAACTCAGCTAACTGCTCTGCAATCTCCGTATGCTGATTTAACCATAGGCTAAAGGCGTCTTTGACAACACCTGACACAAACGCCGAACATTGGCGCGATGACAAACGCTCTTTAGTTTGACCAGCAAATGCTGGGTCTTGCATTTTAACCGATAAAACGTAACTACACTTATCCCAGATATCATCAGGTGTTAATTTGATACCACGGGGCAGTAAGTTTCTAAATTCACAAAACTCGCGCATGGCATCGAGTAAACCGGCCCGGAGTCCGTTAACATGTGTTCCCCCTTGAATGGTGGGGATCAAGTTTACGTAGCTTTCGCTTAACGCATCCCCTCCCTCAGGTTGCCATACGACTGCCCAATCAACCGCTTCTGACTGACTGCTCATTGAGCCAACAAAAGGCGTTTCAGGTAGGCAAGGCCATTGTTTAACGGTCTCTAATAAGTAATCTTGTAAACCGGATTCATAATGCCACTCTTGAGTGTCTTTAATGATTTTATTGGTAAATTTTATTTTTAGGCCAGGACACAACACCGCTTTAGAACGAAGGTTATGATTAAGGCGAGAAATGGAAAATTTGAATGAATCAAAATAAGACGGATCGGGCCAAAAACGAACTCGAGTACCAGTGTTGCGTTTACCACAGGTGCCAGTTTCATGAAGTTCTTGAACTTTATCACCGTGCTCAAAGGCAATTTCATACACTTTAGCATCACGGCGAATGACCACTTCAACTCGTGAAGAAAGCGCATTAACAACTGAGATACCTACTCCGTGTAGACCACCAGAGAACTGATAATTCTTACCCGAAAATTTGCCGCCAGCATGGAGTTTACAAAGAATTAGTTCAACACCACTCACCCCTTCTTCAGGATGAATATCAACGGGCATACCGCGGCCGTCATCAATCACTTCTAGAGAGTGATCTTCATGAAGGATCACCTGAATGGAACTTGCAAAGCCAGCTAACGCTTCATCAACACTGTTATCGATGATTTCTTGACCAAGGTGGTTCGGTCTAGTGGTATCGGTATACATACCTGGACGGCGCTTTACTGGCTCTAACCCGTTTAGTACTTCAATCGCATCAGAATTGTATTGTTGTTCAGTCACAACATCGCCTTTTAATTATAAAATATATAACTGTTCAGTGTAGCGAAATTTGCTCGATCATTTAAGTGCTTAGGGCTAGTTTTCAAATAAAAATTCAACAATTGAATTCAAATAGCGGTTAAAGCCAATAAAACTGTGATCGCCTAAGGGTTCTAGCGTGACTCTTGTGCCACTGTATGCAGCAACAGCCAATCGGTAATCAAGGGTTTCATCGCCTTGCTGTAACAGCACCCAATAGTTTTCTATTGATTTAATTTGATCAAATTGTAGCAGCTCTAATTCCTCGCCGTGTGCCATGGTGACCTGTTGTATATGCCCTGTATACTGATTAGTGTATTCACCGATTAATAATTCAATCAATTTAAACGGAGTCACAGCAGGATTAATTAAAACACATTTACCACCAAATTGATTAGCTAATTTGGTCGCAAAAAAACCACCTAATGAGCTACCAACAAAACCAACGCGCGCCTGAGGTCGCCTTGTCATAACGTCATTGAGCATAGTTTCTAGCTGCCGCCATGCGTCTAAAGGAGTTAAAGCAATTTGCGGAATCATCAGTTCCACATGCGGGTAAGTTTGTTCGATAAAGCCTTTGACTTGTTGCGCTTTAAAAGACTGCGGCGCACTATTAAAGCCGTGAAGATAGATTAAAATATTATCGGACGAGGAAGCAACTGACACAGAAAAACCTTGAAAAGGGCGTAGCTTAAGATGAAATTGTAAAAATTGCGAACATTTGCTCGCAATTTACAATCATGAGGCTAATAGCCTGCGGGATCAAAATCAGCAATAAACGGCGTGCCTTCGACACGATGCACTTGGGTTTTAACACTTCCATTCACCAGTAACTCTAAGTGACGGAAACCCGGCTGCGCGGTATCAACAGAAAACTCTTGTTGCTTTGGCGTAAACTGAATACTCGTTGAAGGACAACCTAAAACACGCACTCCTGATTGAGTGACATCAACGGCTTGATGAACATGACCGAACATAATGCATTTCACTTGCGGGACTTTAGCAATCACCTGCCATAATTCATCACTATTAAGTAATCGATGGTTATCTATCCACTGACTCTCCATAAGTACGGGATGATGGTGCATTACTAACATCAAATGATGCTCTGGGTATTCACTGGCAGCGGACTCAATCATCGCTAATTGCTCATCAGCAAGGTTGCCACAGACTTGCCCGGGTAACTGAGAATTTAATAACACTAACTGCCAATGTTTAAAGACTATCCGTTTAATAGGCGTTATGTCCCCATCGGACAGAATATCATTTTGCATACTAAGATCATCATGGTTACCGGTGATCCACGCAACAGGATGGCCTTGGTTACGAAACACCTCACGACACTTTTGATAGGATGCTTCGCTATGGTCTTGCGAAATATCCCCTGTTAGCAAGGTTAAGTTAACATGATGAAATTTAGTTGCTAACGCCTTAGTCGCAGCAAAACTTTCATCGCAATTAATCCCCATAAGCGCTTCTTTATCAGAGAGATGTAAGTCGGTAAACTGGAGTAATTGCGGACTACTGTGATTTAATTTAAGGATGTTTTGACTCATGAGGCTCCCTGATTAATTCGCATAACGCGACCATCATTACAACAGTGTTTTAGCCACTCGCTTAAATACTTGTTGATCTGATATTTCTCGTCTGGTTGCTGCATCAAACGATTGGGATAATCATAACTCGATTTGAAATAGCGGATCTGTCGACTAGCTAACACTTCTGCCATTTGCGCATCATGGTATAACCTGACTTTTATCTGCGGTGTGAGCTCATTAACACTTTCCCCGCAACTTATTTTATTGGCAATAGTTTCAATGCTCACAACACTAGTGTACTGCGTTTGTTCTATCACATGAATTTGATAGCAAGCATTATCAAGATGGAAAAAGAAATACCCGCCACAATCTAAATTGGGCAATAGCTTCAATAACGACAAATAGTTCAAGCTACAAGCGCGGTGCAACGCTAATAGATCCGGTTGATACTTCGGCTTGATGTAACACTTACTTGGCATTAACGACTCTCTTGATTGTTTAGATCGAGCCAACGCTGACGTAACGATCCGTGGTTTAGTGCTAACCATTGTAACCCAATAATGGTAGTAGCATTAAAAAACTCGCCGTCGTTTAATGCTCTTAATACCTCGGCTACAGGCATCGCAAAAACCCTAATATCCTCACCTTCACTATCTAAACCAGCAATGTCAGCGGCTTTGCTACTATCGACACAAGCCACAAATAAATCAATTCGTTCAGAGGTGCCACCCGGGCTAGATAAATAACTGAACAACGCTTCACAACGTGTCACATCAAGCCCCGTTTCTTCTTTAGTTTCCCTAATGGCGACATCAAGTGGTTGTTCGCCTTCGTCAATTATCCCCGCGACTAGCTCTACCATCCAAGGAGATATCTGATGCTCAAATGCTCCCACTCGAATTTGTTCTATCAAAATAAGTTGATCGGTAACGGGGTCGTAAGGAATAACCACCACAGCATTGCCCCGAGAAAATAGTTCTCGTTCGATAGTTTGACTGCGTCCCCCACCGAACAAGGCGTGACGGAAAGAAAATTTGAGCATCTTAAAATAACCCTGCCACAATGTTTCTTCCTTAATCACATCGACATCTTGTCGTTTAAACGTGGTTAACTTCCCCATAAAACGCCTCCCTCTGGCTAAATAATTGCCGCTTAACAATTGATAAACTTAGGTATTCAGTAAATTGTATGATAGCTTATTCTACGCTAATTTTTCACATTTACTGCAATACCACTATCAAGCGGGATAATAAGCAAAGATTAAATTTTATTAAACATGTTAAAAGATTAAGTTTACTTTATTGACAGTTTAATAAACTGTTACACTTAGTCGCTGGTATACAAAGCAAAAAAAACATAAATTAGCCCCATAATCTCAAATAGAACCCTTTAGGAACAATAAATGAGTGTTAAATTAAGTAAGCTAATGCTATCACTTAGCCTTAGCCTTTTCACAATGACAGCCAGTGCTGATGGTTTACACCAAATTTATCAGCAAGCATTACAGGGCGATCCAAAAATCAAACAAGCCCAAGCTGCACGAGATCAAAACTTCGCTGCAATTTCCGAATCAAGAGCGGTGCTACTACCTCAAATTACTGGTTCAATTTCAATTGGCAACGGCGCGACAAATGCCCCTCATGACGGCAAAGGCTTCGAATGGGGTGATCATTGGGGAGGTAATGCGCAAGTTAGCCTAACCCAACAAATATATTCTCACGGCTCATGGTTAAACTTAAGTTTAACTGAAAAAAATGCATCCCGTAGCGACGCGCAACTCGCTTCAGCACAGCAAGGGCTGATTTTACGTGTCGCCAACGCTTACTTTGATGTGTTAAAAGCCAAAGATAACCTCTCATTCGTTCAAGCAGAAAAGCGCGCGATCGAGCGTCAACTGGAACAAACTAAGCAACGTTACGAAGTAGGTTTAACCGCCTTTACTGACGTTCATGAAGCGCAAGCACAGTTTGATATCTCAGTGGCTAACGAAATTTTTGCTCAAAACACACTAGTAAACTCTCTTGAGTCGCTAACTGAGATTACAGGTTTGAAGCACCAGAACCTAGACCAGCTAAACACTGACACGTTTAGCCCAGCTATCCCTCAACCTGCAACATCAGGTGACTGGGTTAAGTTAGCACAGGAAAATAACTTAACGTTACTTGATCAACGCCTCGCCGTTGATATTGCAAAGCAACGTATAGACCTATCAAAGTCGGGCCATCTACCAACGCTAGGTGCCACAGCATCAATGACGCATACCTACAATAACGAAGGTCTATCACAAACCACCGCGCATAATCACCAAGGCTCAGCATCTGTAGGCTTGCAACTAAATGTGCCTATTTATAACGGTGGCCGTATCAGTTCACAAGTTGAACAGTCTCGTTTAGGTTATGTTGCTAGTGCACAGTCTCTTGAAGAAAATCACCGTAGCGTAGTACGTAACATTCGTAGTAGCTTTAACGATGTTCGTGCATCGATTGCATCAATCAATGCCTATTCGCAAGCAGCTACATCGGCAGATAGTGCATTAAAAGCAACCAAAGCAGGATTTGAGGTAGGTATTCGTACCATTGTTGACGTCCTAAACAGTACACGTCAGGTGTATAACGCTAAGAAGCAACTTGCTAATGCACGTTATGGCTACATTTTATCTGTATTACAGTTAAAACAAACGGCAGGTACGTTAAAAGAACAAGATTTAATCTTGATCAGCAAAGGCTTAATTGCTGCCGAAACAACGACGACTGAAAAAGAGTAATCTAACTCAGTAACCTTGGGTCGCTCAACAAAAAGCGCTGCTATAAATTTTAATAGCAGCGCTTTTTTTATGTTTATCAATTGTCGTCTTAAAGTGCCCTATTTAGAGCCTCGAGAAAGCAACTTAATGACCTCGAATCGCATCGATAATTTTAGTGGTTGAACAACCATCTTCAAAGTTAAGTACTTTGACTTCACCACCGTTAGCCAAGACCTCTTCACCACCAGCAATCTCTTCAACCTTATAATCGCCGCCCTTTACCAGTAGATTTGGTAAAATCTCGCTGATCAAACGCTGCGGTGTGTCTTCACTAAAAGGCACAACCCAATCAACGGCACCAAGACCAGCTAACACAGCCATACGGCGATCGGTTGGGTTCACTGGGCGACCTTCACCTTTTAAGCGTTTGACCGACGCATCATCATTCACCGCGACAATTAAACGATCGCCAAGTCCACCAGCATGGCCAAGATAAGACACGTGACCGGCATGTAGAATATCGAAACAACCATTCGTTAGAACGACTTTCTCCCCTCGCGCCTGTGCTGCTGCAACTGCGATTTTTAATTGCTGCTCTGAAATCACGCCAAAACCGACTTCAGGGTGAGTTTTCGATAGCTCGTTGGCTAACTCGATGGTACTTACCGTTGAAGTGCCAAGTTTACCAACGACAACACCAGCACCAATATTCGCTAATGCACAAGCAGTTTCAATATCGGCACCAGCAGCAACACTACTCGCTAGCACAGAGATAACAGTATCGCCGGCACCAGTGACATCGTAAACTTCACGCGCCATTGCTGGAAAGTGTAATTCTTGTTGATCCTTACGTAACAGTGTCATCCCGTGTTCTGAACGAGTGACTAACAACGCTTGTAAATCCAAGCGTTCCATCAGAGCTTGACCCTTTTCGACAATTTCAGCTTCACTGTGACATTGACCGACGACCGCTTCAAATTCACTCATATTCGGTGTTAAGAGCGTGGCTCCACGATATTGGCTAAAATCAGTTCCTTTCGGATCAATAAACACAGGGGTTTGCTGGGTCTTACACAGAGCAATCATTGACTCAACCTCGTGTAACGCTCCTTTGGCATAATCAGATAAGATAACCACATTGGCGTTACTTAAACCCGCTGCAAGTTTATCTAATAAAGGGGCATGTTGTACTTGTGCAGCGTCTTCTTCAAAATCCAAACGAATTAACTGTTGATTACGGCTAATAACACGCAATTTAGTAATCGTTGGAATGTCAGATTGTTGATAAAAATCTGGCTTGACCGATAAGGCTTTCATTTGCTCGGTTAAAATAGACCCCGCTTCATCGTCGCCGGTGATCCCAATAATGGTACATTGACTACCCAGTGCAGCAATATTTAATGCAACGTTAGCAGCGCCACCAGGTCTGTCTTCAATCTGTTCAACCTTAACCACAGGAACCGGGGCCTCAGGTGAGATACGCCCAGTAGGCCCATGCCAATAGCGATCGAGCATCAGATCGCCTAAAACTAATACGTTGGCTTGTTCAAATGGTGGCAAGGCTAGAGTCATTTTATAATTCCTTTGAAAATTTCAATAAATTGTATCATGTTAAAGCGCTTTTTGCCGAGACATCCAAAGGTGATATCGGCTACAATATTCATCTAATAAAGAAATGTTTAGGATTTAATTTTGCAAAAGCCTCCTTTTGAGATGAGTTTTCTCCATCCCCGCTATTGGCTATTATGGTTTGGTATCGCTTTATTATGGCTAACCATTACCCTACTGCCTTATCGTACACTGATTAAACTCGGTGGTGCTATCGGTACTTTATTAATGCGCTTACTTAAAAAGCGTGCAAAAACAGCGGTGCGCAATCTCGAATTATGCTTTCCAGAGAAAAGCCAAAGTGAACGTGACCAGATCCTCGAAGGCCATGCCAAGTCAGTCGGTATCGCGCTATTTGAAACAGGTATGGCTTGGTGGTGGCCACAGTGGCGCATCAATAATTTAGTGACATTTACTGGCTTGGAGCACATCGAAGCGGCGCAAAAACAAGGCAAAGGCGTTTTATTATTTGCACTACATAGTTTTTGTCTAGAAATTGGTGGACGTTTATTCTCATCAAAAGCCCAGCTAACGGGAGTATATCGCCCTCACAACAACCCAGTGATGGAATACCTGCAAGTGTGTGGCCGCATGCGCTCAGCCAAATTAATCACTAAGCGTAATATCCGCGCAATGATTTCAGCACTCAATGATGGCGAATCTGTCTGGTACACTTCGGATCAAGATTTTGGTCGCAGTAAGGCAGTGTTTGTGCCATTTTTTGCCGTTGATACGGCTGCAACCGTAGTAGGAGCCTCAATCTTAACCAAAAACTCTGACTCGGTCGTACTACCTTACGTTATTGTTCGCAAAGATGACGGCAGTGGCTATCATATCTCACTAGAGGCGCCACTAGACAACTTCCCGAGTGGCGATGATGAGCAAGATGCTATCTACTCCAATAAGATTGTTGAGCAAGGCATTATGAAAGCCCCAGATCAATACATGTGGCTACATCGCCGCTTTAAAACTCGCCCGAATAAAAGTGACCCTTCACTGTATCGTTAACCCTTTTTGCTGACGCTCTGCTAACGCAGAGCGTTTTCTCACCATTAACATGGTGAGTCGCCTTACCCGCTTTATCATTAATCAAAAACCTTAATTTTAGTGTTGATTTCACTGTCCTTTACTTCAGTTACTTTTGTATAAATAAAGTACCAACAGTTAACACCTTGTAAACAAATTGTTGATTTGTTAAATATTTACCAGTATGTTAGCTCCCTGCTGAATAATTCAAGGATGAACTAATGATTCGTAAATCAATAATCGCTGCTGCATTGTCGCTCACATGCCTCTTACCTGCTACCGCTTATGCCAAAAGTACCCATGACTTAAAACCACAGTTCGATGTTGCCTATCAAAATTATAAAAAGGCAATCGCCTCAGATAGCGCCGAACAACAAATTAAGTTTGCTAAAGAGGCTTATGAACTCGGTGGCAAGATTTATAACAAAACAGGGACTGACTACGCCAACTTAGCCATTAATTTAGGTGCCGTTTATAATTCAAAAGAACAGTTCGCACAGGCGAATGAAGTATTACTGCCAATCCTAGCTATTTATGAGAATGAGTACCCGGCAGATGCCAAAGAATGGGTCGCACTGTATTTCGAGCTAGCTGACTCTATGCCGTGGGAAGAAAGAAAAAAGAAAGTCTCATATTTTCGAAAAGCGGTAAAAGTCGCCAAAAACTATAAAAAAGAAAGCCCTGTTTATTATGCTCAAATACAGCTGGAAGTAGGCATAAAGCTCCTGCATGTTCGTCCAAAAGACAGCAAAATGATTTTATCGGCCTTAGAAGTATTTCAAGAACATTTACAGCCGAACGATACCCGAGTAATTCGTGCTAACTTCCATGCAGGTAAGTACTACCAAACACGCAACCGAAAATCTAAAGCCATTTCTTACTTTGAGTCTAACCTACCAATCTTTGAAACATTAGAAGGCCCAACCCACCCTTATGAGCTCATGACTCGAGCATTTCTAATCCAAATGCTCGAAAGTAAAGGGGAAACGGATAAAGCAACCGAGCATTGCATTGCCATTGGTGCAATGAAGCCTTGGAGTGATGCACAGGAGCAAACGCCTTTATTTAGAACTAAGCCTCGTTTATCTAAAAAGATCGTTACAAGAGGAGCTAGCTATACGATTATCAAGTTCACTATCACAGAGTCAGGCATGGTTAAAAACCCAATAGTGACAGAGTCTGGTGGTAACAGTCGTTTTGATAAAGCTTCTATCGCTGCGGTTAAACGCTGGCGTTATGCACCAAAGTTTGAAAATGGCAAACCTGTTGCCGCTACAAGCCGAGTGAAAATATCTTTTGAGACGAGTTAAAGCTAACTAATTATCACCTAAGAGTTTAACGTTTTTATTAGGGGTTATCTATTCGCTATAAAAACGCTTGTCTATTCAATTAAGGAAATTATTTTGCCATTCGAATTCGATTCCACACTTGCCATGTTATTAATGCTGTTTGCTTTCACTTATGATCAACGGTCAAAAAAAGAAATGAAAGCAAAGAAGCTGCTTGAAGTACCTGATATCGGGGGGCTGACTCATTTATCAATCATATTTGGATTTCCCTTTATTTATTTTATCGCAGATTGGTTCCAACTGGGCTTAATCAATCAAGCTATGGTTGACGAGCTCATCAATCGATATTTCCATTACCCCATCTTTTTTGGCTCTTTACTGCTGATTTATTTAACTGAACGTATATACCGATCGTTAAAAAACCTAAAAAATAAGCGTCATTCGAATCAGAGTTCTGGGCTTAAATAGTATTAAGCCTATGACCATGTGTATTTTAAGGAGGCTTTATGCCATTTGAGTTTGAGCGAAGCTTAGTCGTAATGAGTTTGGTTTATGGCTACGTCAGTTATCACTTATTCAGACAAGCGCTACAGCAGAATAAATCGCTTACACAAGCAGTGTTAATTCACATGCTGCTTGTCTTCATGAGTCCTGTGACGAAACTTTTAATCGATACTGTGATGTTATTTAGCAATAGCATCAGTGCTTCAACCGAGTTATTCCCCCCATTTTACGCTGGCTTACTAAGCTCACTCTATTACTACCCAATCATCTTAGTCGTGATCCTGTGCTGTTATTTAGTACAGCGCCTGATGGGGTTATACAAAAATAGTCGTGATGAAAATAAAGGTTAGGGTCGACACGAATAATAATCGACGGGTGCAAGCGCTCATAAACTAAAAAACGACTCAAGCTAAATCAGCTTAGCTTGAGTCGTTAGTAGTAAGGCCACAGCCATGCAATATTTTATGCTGTTTTCACCACCATTTTTCCAACATCTACCGAGACAATCTCAACCTCAGCTCCTTTATCGATCGATGTCGTTGCTGTTACCTGCCACTCAACCCCTGAGTATTTTTGTGCAGCGTACTGCCCTGCAATAAGTTGTTGCGATAAAATAAACCGATTGCCAATCATGTCACTCGTGGGCTTTGATACCTCGACATGACTTTGCATCGCTTTAAGGGGCCGCCAACTGAAGATGGCGACTAAAGCGGAAATGACAGCGACGCTAAAACAAGCAAACACTAATTCACTTGGCACAATTCCGACTATAATCAAGCCGCCAGTAATGATTGCCCCCACACCAATAAATAATAAAAAGAAGGTTGAGAAGCCTAACACCAACACTTCAATGGCTAAAAGTAACAGCCCGATAACGATTAATGATTGAGCTAAATGTTCGATTAAATAGTCCATTATCTCTCCTTATTCAAGGTACTCATGATGGTTGTAGCCTGCGCAACAAGTGATGCCGCATCTGTCCCTGAGTCAGGCAGTAACACCACTGACGACTCTTTAGCAATTGCGGCTTTGGCGGTAATAGCTTGAGATGCCAAATCAAGCTGAATTGCTTTTTGACCATCAGGTGTGTTGGCTGCTTCACCAACACGGGTAATTGCTTCTGCACGCGCCTGAGCAACTGCCAGAATCGCTTGTGCCTCACCTTGGGCTTGTAACACCTGCTCTTCTTTTTCTGCTTCAGCTTTTAACACCACTGAACGTTTTTGACCTTCAGCAACATTAATAGCTGATTGACGATCACCCTCGGACTCAAGAATTTGTGCGCGTTTAACCCGCTCAGCTTTCATTTGAGCTTCCATCGCTTCCATCACGGTATTAGGTGGCACAATGTCTTTAATTTCATAACGCAATACTTGGATTCCCCATGGCGATGACGCTTCATTAATAGAAGCAACAATATGAGCATTGAGTTGGTCACGCTCTTCAAAGGTTTTATCCAGCTCCATTTTACCTAATTCACTACGCATCGTTGTTTGAGACAGTTGGGTTACGGCAAAGATGTAATCATCAACACCATAAGTCGCCTTATAAGGATCAAGTACACGGAAATAAAGTACTCCGTCAACGGTTAAAGAAATATTGTCACGAGTAATAGCACTCTGGCTAGGTACATCGATCGCTTGCTCTTTAAGCGAACGATCGGCGGCAATACGATCGATAAAAGGGATAATAAAGTTGAGACCCGCTTCACGAGTAGATTGGAATTTACCGAAGCGTTCAATCATGTAAGCACGATTTTGCGGTACAAAAATAATCGATGATTTTAAAATGACCACCACCAAGATAAATAGAAATACCTCAGCGGTAAATAGGTTTGAAAGTAAAGTATCCATAATTTTCCTTAATTAAATCTCAGTTGAGTAAACGTTATGACTAGACGCTTAAATATCCTTGCATGTTATGACTAATGACACACAACGTGTTTAAACATTAACCCATCAAGACATAATATGTCAAAGTGTAATACGCAAAAAAAAACCAATCGCAATTTGCAATTGGTTTTTCTCTCGCACCGATCTCTCGCTCTGCTTGCTGATAAAGTACAGCAAGGTGGCTTCTTTTATCGGTTTAACTAATCAACCAATTGATACTCGTTGCGTAATACCTCGATGATCTCAGCTTTCGGGTTATCCGATAACACAATCTTCTGCCCAGTCACACGCTCAGCAATGTCAATATACGTTTTTGACACATCCATTAACACACTTTCAGGTAGTTCGTTATCACGTGCTAATGCAAAACGCTCATCCATACGATCTTTGTTTAACAAAATATCTGGATCAGGGAAATGATTGAGTAATAATTGGCGGAAGCCTTCTTTAGAGTTTTCGACGATGTTACCAGCGCTGTACTGACTTTCATCCCAAATACGCGATGAGTCTGGAGTACCGACTTCATCCATATAAATTAGCTTTTCTTGACCACTGCCATCTGTTACATAGCCAAATTCAAATTTGGTATCGACAAATACTTGGCCCACTTTTTCCAATTCACCACTGATTAAGTTAAAGCCTTGCTTTAATAGCTCTTCATAGCGAGGGATATCATCTTGTTTGGTAAAGTTAAACGCTTGGTAGCTGTTTTCAATATCAGCACGAGTTATATTGACATCATCGACTTCAGGTACACCCGGAATACCGGTTAAAATACCTTTAGTCGAAGGTGTGATCAGTAACTCGGGTAATTTTTGATCTTTCGTTAAGCCATCAACTAAATTAATACCACAAAACTCTCGTTCACCTTTTTCGTAAGCACGCCACATCGAACCAGTAATATATTGACGACAAATTGCTTCAATCATAACTGGACGAGCTTTTTGTACAATCCATACAAATGGGTGCGGGATATCAAGAATATGGCTATCTGCTAGCCCATTTTCTTTAAATAACTTAAACCAGTGATTTGAAATCGCATTGAGTGCTGCACCTTTACCCGGCACACCATTCATTCCACCTTCGCCACGCCAAATACAATCAAATGCTGAAATACGGTCACTAATAACCATAATCGCTAGTGGTGCATCTGCGGCAACATCATAGCCTTTCTCTTTGATTAAACGCGCACTATCTTCAGCGGTCAGCCAGTATACTGAACGAACTTTACCACTGTGAACAGGGACGTTGGTGCGAATAGGCAGATCATCATTCACTGCCAATACTTTATCTGCAAGACTCATTGAGTGTTGTCCTGTATTGAATTATTCAACGATTTGAATAGGAATTAAACAAAATATATAACGATTAGATAGCGGATGTTAGCCCCGCTAAAGTTGCACAGGATAATAGCAGAAATGCCTTACCCTGCCAACGAATGTGATCTGAATCACGTACAATTTTGTCGCTAAATGCAAACGCTAACTTAATGCAGTAGCTTATTGCGATTGCTTAATTTTCTGTTCAAGCTGCAGCTGTCTCCGATCCATTAACTGCTGAACTTGTTTTGCATCATGTAGCGCCTGACTTGGCGAAGTGATAAATGCCCGATTCTCATTAACTAAATCATGGGGTTTCTCAACGTGTTGCTGACTCATTGGCGGTTCAAGCTTTGGCAACCTTGTGATCGCATCAGAGTCATAAGTAACCAACTCACTGTTTGAGTGAGGCTTATCAGAATAATGCCACTGCCCTTGCCCATCTTGCCAGCGGTACACGTGTTGCGTCTTACCCTTTGGCGCAGCAACTAACGACTCAACATGAGTCAATGCTGTATCGGTCAATTGCTCAGCTTTATTAAACAGACGGTTGTTAGCTAATGTCTCTTTATCTGGCGTAAAATCAGACCATGATAACCAAGGTTCACCGTTGGGTTGCTTAATAATAAATAACCCAGAGGCGGCTAATAAGCTGATCATAACAATAAAATAAACTAACCGATTTAACATCTAACACCCTTCTTTATCAATGTTCACGTAATTAAAGCAGCTTATAGCTGCTTTAATTGTTGAATTTTATGCTGAGAAAACCCACTGTACAACACTGGGATAACAAATAGCGTTAAGAAGGTCGACGTTAATAGTCCCCCAACAATCACACTCGCTAACGGCCGCTGTATTTCTGCGCCTATGCCCGTTGATAGTAACATCGGTATTAAACCCAGTGCCGACGTCAACGCAGTCATTAACACCGGACGCAAACGTGAGGTTGCGCCATTAAATATTGCCTCGGCACTACTAGTGCCAGCTTCAATTCGCTGATTAATGCTCTCTACCATCACCACCCCATTAAGCACAGCCACCCCGAATAGAGTAATAAAACCAATTGAGCTTGGCACTGATAAATACTGACCCGATAGATACAAAGAGAATACGCCACCAATGACAGCTAAGGGCACATTCACTAAAATCAACATTGCCTGCCCTACTGAGCCAAAGGCGAAGTAGAGTAATAAAGCAATCAATGCCAATGATAATGGTACCACAAGCGCTAACCGTTTTTGTGCCCGCTGTTGACTCTCGAATTGGCCACCAATCACCACGGAGTAACCCGCAGGTAACTCAACACGTTCAGCAATACGTTGCTTAATAGCTGCAACCACGGTGCCCATGTCGCTCCCCTGCACATTAGCTTGAATAACAACACGGCGCTGCACATCATCACGGCGAACTTGTGGTGGTCCCGATTGATAACTGACATGGGCGACATCCCCTAAACGCACCCAGGCGCCACTAGGAGATTGCATCCGAATATCGGCTATCGCCTCTAAATCAGAGCGATGTTTTGCAGCAAGACGAACAAAGATATCGTAACGCTCATTACCGTTAATCACCTGCCCGGCAGCGATACCACCAATGCCATTTTGCACCACATCCATTACATCGCCCACCGAGATACCAAAACGAGAAAGCTGCTTTCGATTTGGCGCGATAACGAGTTGTGCCTCACCCGATATTTGTTCTAGGGCAACATCACGCACACCATCAAGTTCTTTTACCGCATGCTCAATTTCCTGCCCTTTCGTTGCTAATACGGCTAACTCGGGCCCAAATAGCTTAATCGCGAGCTGCGCTTTCACCCCTGATAATAACTCATCGACTCGTGTTGCAATGGGTTGTGAGAAATTAAACAACAGGCCGGGATGCGCTTCTAATGCAATTTCCATTTTTTGCTGCAATTCAAATCGATTTGTCGCACTCGTCCATTGTGATACAGGTAATAAGCCGATATAAACTTCAATATTATTGACTGGTTCAGGATCCCCCCCAATTTCTGGGCGACCGACGCGACTTAATGCATATTTCACCTCAGGAAACGCCAACAACTTACGTTCAATAATTGGCGATACTGACAGCGCCGTTTCTAAGCTAGAGGATGGCGCTAAGGTAACACGTAAGTTTAATGTGCCCTCTTCTAATTCAGGAACAAACTCAGTGCCAATTTTCGGCAGTAAACTTAACGCAGAAATCACTAATATCACGGCTACGCCAAGTACCAACTTGGCGTGATTTAGCGCAGCAGCTAAACTGATTTTATATAATCTAATCAGTGGCTTTAACAAGAAGCTCTCACGCTCACTCACGCCATGCTTAAACAGATAAGTCGCGAGTGCAGGAACAACGAATAGCGCGGTGATAATCGCAGCAATAACGGCAAGAATAATACTCACAGCCATCGGTTGAAATAACTTCGCCTCAACCCCCTCAAAGCTAAATAACGGGGCAAAGACCACTAAGATAATCGACGCAGCAAAAAATACTGGCCGTGCAACACTTTGACCAGCCAATTTTACTTGCTGAGCCGAGCTTAGTCGGGACACTCCAGGGGTTGATTGCTGCCGATGAAGTTGTTTAATGATACTTTCAACCATCACCACAGAACCATCAACTAACATACCAATGGCCACAGCAATCCCGCCTAATGACATCAAATTGGCAGAAATGCCCCACCACGACATCACCATCAGTGCAATTGCAATTGAGATTGGGATCGAGACCAACACAAGTAACGTCGCGCGAAGATTCATTAAAAACAGCGCTAAGACAATACAGATGAAGATAAAGGCTAAAGCCAATGCGTCTACAACCGTGGTGACAGCCTTTGCGATCAAATCGCTTTGATCATAAAGTGGCTCAAAGCGGACACCTTGTGGTAATGCCTGCTCAATCATCGGTAAACGGGCGTTAATACCATCAATGGTCGCCTTGGTGTTTGATCCCATACGCTTTAGCACTATTCCCGAGACAACTTCACCTAAAGATTCAGCATTACCGTGTTCATCACGGCGAGTTAAAGTGACGGCCCCTTGTCTGATTTCACTGCCTAATTCGACTTTGGCTAAGTCTGAAACTGTTATGACTGCGCCCGACACCGTTTTAACCGGTACTTGCTTAATATCATCAATCCCAGCTTGGCCGCTCTTGAACCAACCCGTGCCGCGAATGACTAATTGCTCTTGGCCGCGGTTCATATACCAACCACCGACATTGGTATTATTACGTTCAAGCGCATTGACCACCGCATCTTGAGTTAATTGGTAGGCAAGCAACTTAGCTGGGTCAATATTGACTTGGTATTGACGTACTTGACCACCAAAAGATAACACATCCGTCACCCCATCCACTGGCATAATCAATAGCTTCACTATCCAGTCATTTAAGCTGCGCAAGCTCATTGCATCATATTGTGAGTCACCATCAGCAACCAACAGATATTGATAGACTTGCCCTAGTCCGGAGGTGTTAGGTCCCATCTCTGGTATACCGACCCCTTGTGGGATCAGCTCTTTGGCCGCTTGCAAGCGTTCGAACACCAGCTGACGGGCAAAGTAAATATCGGTGCCTTCTTTGAACACGACGGTCACACCGGATAAACCCGTTTTAGAAATCGATCGAACTTGTTCAACATCAGGCAGTGCATACATCACCGCTTCAATTGGGTAAGTTATTAATTGTTCGACTTCCTCCGCAGCAAGTCCGGGGGCTTCGGTGTTAACAGCCACTTGAACATTAGTAACATCAGGAAAAGCATCCAGATTTAATTTAGGAATGCTAATCACCGCCCCAACGAGAGTCACCACGAGTAAAATTAACACCAATAGTCGATTATTAACCGACCAGTCAATGATTCTATTAAACATCAGCCAGCCCCTTAATGGTTATGCGGATCGAATCCGCCTTTAGCAATTTCAGAGGCAATAAAAAACGCACCTTGCACCGCCACTTGCGCACCTGCTTTTACGCCACTAATTTCACGAAGTTGCCCCAATGAACGACCTAACTTCACTTCAACCGCATTAAACTCACCGGGATGGTCTTGCACAAAGACCGTCCAATCGCCATCAGCACTTCGAGCTAATGTCGACTCAGGCACCGCCATCACGGGTGTCAGCGTTGCAAACTTAAAATTAACATCGACAAACATCCCTGAATGTAATGAGTCGTCAAGATTTGCCACTGCGAGTCTAATAATACGGGTACGCGTTATTGGGTCGATAGTATGCGCTTCTTGAATAACCTTGCCTTGATAACGCTGATTATCAAACACAACCTCGACAGGCGTATCGACACTTAATTGAAACTTTTTGCTTGGGGAGACCTTAGCTTCGACCCATAAACTACTTTCATCAGCAAGTAACATCACGGTATCCCCAGCGGCTACTCGCTGCCCTTGAGTAAAGTCGTCTTTAAGCACCGCACCAGCGCGCTGTGCTATCAAGGTATATTGCCCCAGATTAATATCTTGATTATGACTTTGTTGCCTAGTGGTTTGAGTGATTTCCTTAATCGCTCGCTTTGTCATACCAAAGGCGATCAACCGACCATAAGCAGCGTTAAAAGCCGTCTTAGCCTTCACCATTTCACTATCACTAATAGTTTTTTTACCGAGGTGTTTCACCCGTTGCCATTCTGTGGCCGCAATCAAATAGTCTGCTTGAGCTTGTGCCACTGACTCACTAAATAACGTCACCAGCTTTTGTCCTTTGACAACATGTTCGCCAAGGGTGGCATGGCGGCTGATCACCACAGACTCTGTCCGAGGGGATACTACATAACTAGTGTAACCGTTGGCTTTAACCTCGCCCGGCGCATAAATAGTGCGGTAGAAAGTTTGAGGGGTGAGTGTCGACACCTTAATATTTGCAACACTCATTTGCAGTGCTGATAGCGAGATACCAGCATCTGGATGTGAGTCATGTTGCGATTGTGTAGCTGCAACAGTTGACGCAGCTTGGTTAGGTGCATGCGTGTGATCGTGGTCGTCGCCTTCATAATGAGAGCTTTGCTTTGCATTGTGCTGCTTATCAGTCTGAGCAAGCAATTGTGGTGCACTAAATATGCCTAAAACAAGTAATACGCTGGCTAAGCCAGCCGGAATAATAGATCGAAATTTCATAGACTTCCCCTGCTAAAATTAGCAAGTTGAATATTAATAATCATGCCACTGCGAATAAAATTACAGAGACAACTAACGACATTTAAAGGTCGTAATACCAATTCCATTGATTAAGTGATCAATTTTGTAACGAGGATAAACGAATTAGAGCAAGGCATTTATTGGCGTATGTAGTGATTCTACATAGGCAATAAATAACGTAGCTATCATTTGTTTAGACCGTGAAAAATGATCAGGTTATTAGTGGAAATGGTATAAGTTAAATAGAAATAAGGAAGCTAGACGATCGGAGGTCTAAAGGCGGTTTCGCTAAGAGAGGACAGGTAAAAAGTTGGGTTAGGGTAAATTTCGGGGGTTAGTAAAGGATTAAACCTCGCTATCGCTTTGCTAGTAACCCAAGTTAAATGCGAACCACTACAGTGTCCGCAGTGATGGCAATCACTCGAGTCATGTTGCTCAGTGCTGCCACTAGCGTGGCTAGCTGGTAAATCAACAAACTCAGATTGGTGAGTTGCATGATTATGCTCTGTGGCTAAGTGCGCTGTATCTAATTGATGTGCTGCACCACTATCCACCACAATATTAAACGATTGTAAAACAATCGATATCATGACAAAACAGCCGATTAAAACACGCTTAAGATGCACAGACAATCTCACAGAAAAAGTAACTCGGTCGATAATTGCATATAAGTGTTGAAAAGTCTATGACTTAACAACACGCTAAAACACTAAACCCTTGGCCAAGCTAAGCCATCGGGTTCAGCAGCTTGTAAAAGCCACTGCTCGGCAGTCTCATATTCACACCAGCGAGGCTGTGCCGTAAAGTGATATTTTTGAGAGAATAACTCAAAACTGAGTTTCCAAGCATGTAAATAACCGACTCCTTCGGTAGGCCCGGGATAATAGCGGGAGTCACCAATGATCGGTGCACCTAAGCTTTTCATTGCTACACGTAACTGGTGTGTTTTCCCACTATGGGGTTTTAGAAGAAACAAACGCAAACCACAATTAATTGAATAGCTAAAGAACTGCGTTAATGCTGGGTTGTTAGTTGTTTTTAACAACAGGTAGCTACCGTTACGCCCTTTGGTCATATCACCTTTGATTAAGCCCTGCTTTTTCTTTGGCTTTTTATCTGAGAGCGCGATGTAATATTTATGCATTTTTCGTTGTTCAAAGAGCTCACCAAAAGCTGCTGCACAAATAGAGTCTTTGGCGAGAATGAGTAAACCACTGGTCATTTTATCAAGACGGTGCACAGGGAAAAGCTGTGAATAGCCAAGCTGCTGTTTAACCAGCTCAACAATTCCGAGCTGTTGGTTGCTCGTGTGAAAATCTATATCATTATATTTATTGATGACAATAAACCTGTCATTGTCATCAATAATGTCAAAAGCATTGATCATTGGGGGTTATTAAATAGGTTAAATGACGTTGCGCCCAGTATAACAATTAATTACTAGTAACCACAGCATAGTCAGCTTGCTTCCAAGCCATAAACCCACCATCAAGCGAGATAATATTACGATAGCCCATTTTCTGTAAACTTTCTCCCGCTAACGAGCTACGCGGCCCTGCACCACAATAAAGAACCAGAATATGTTCAAAATCTGGCACTCTCGCCACAATGTCTCGCTCAATAATTCCTCTGCTGAGGTGGATTGCATCGGGTAAGTGGCCATTATCCCACTCACTTTGCTCTCTGACATCAATCAATAAAAAGTCACGTTGTTCCTCCTGCCATCGTGCTAGTGTTTCAATATCGGTATGGGCAACGTTTTTTGATGCTTGCTGAGCTAATGCTAAAAACTCTTTACTGGGTTTCATGCTTCAACCTTCTTTTTATTATTTATGTTTAATTAGGGTTATTAGACTACCCTGAAGAATTGGATTTGAAAAGTGCTTAATATACCCACAGCATTAATACAAAGGCAAAAAAAAAGAGGCTATGAAAATAGCCTCTTTTTTGATTCGGTTAACACTGAAATTAGATTTTAGCGTGTAACTCTTGTACTGATGTTACTGTAGCGCGATCATCAGCTAAAATGGAATCACATGTCGCTAACGCCGCATTCATCGTAGTGGTGTAGCTTACTTTGTAACGTAATGCACCAGCACGAAGTTTACGAGAATCTTCAATTGCTTGACGACCTTCAGTCGTGTTTACAATGTACTCGTACTCACCATTAGTGATTCGGTCAAGAATGTGCGGACGACCTTCGCTTACTTTGTTTACTAAGCGTGGATTGATTCCTGCTTCACCAAGGATAACGGCTGTACCATGAGTTGCATCAATTTCATAACCAAGTTCTAGTAACTTCTTAGCTAATTGAGCAACACGGCCTTTATCGCTGTTACGAACAGAGATTAACGCACGACCTTTCTTCGGCACGTTAGATTTAGCACCTAACTGAGCTTTAGCATAAGCTTCTGCGAATGTTGTACCAACACCCATTACTTCACCGGTAGAGCGCATTTCAGGGCCTAAGATTGGATCAGCACCGTGGAACTTGTTAAACGGTAAAACAACTTCTTTCACTGAGTAGTATGGTGGTACAACTTCTGTTGTGAAACCAAGTTCTTTCAGCGATTTACCCGCCATGACTTTCGCAGCAATCTTCGCTAGTGGTACACCTGTAGCTTTAGATACGAAAGGAATGGTACGTGCAGCACGTGGGTTAACTTCAATCATGTAGATGTTGCCATCTTTGATTGCGAACTGTGTATTCATCAGACCGATAACACCAAGTTCAAGTGCTAGTTGACGAACTTTCTCACGTAGGCGATCTTGAATATCTTGACCTAACGTGTATGGAGGTAATGAACAACCAGAGTCACCAGAGTGAACACCCGCTTCTTCAATGTGCTCCATGATACCACCGACAACGACATCAACACCATCACAGACAGCATCAACGTCAACTTCTACTGCGTTATCTAAGAAACGGTCTAGAAGAATTGGCGAATCGTTTGATACGCTAACGGCTGCCGTCATGTAACGACGCAAGTCTTGCTCGTCATAAACGATTTCCATCGCACGGCCACCTAATACATAAGAAGGACGTACTACTAATGGGAAGCCGATGTTACCTGATTCAGCAATCGCTTCTTCTGCGCTGTTAACTGTCGCATTCGTTGGTTGCTGGATACCCAAACGTTCAATCATTTGTTGGAAACGTTCGCGGTCTTCAGCACGGTCGATTGCATCTGGTGATGTACCGATAATTGGTACGCCAGCACTTTCTAAAGCACGAGCTAGTTTAAGTGGTGTTTGACCACCGTACTGTACGATCACGCCTTTAGGCTTCTCGATACGTACGATTTCAATCACGTCTTCAAAGGTGACTGATTCAAAGTATAAACGGTCTGATGTATCGTAGTCAGTTGAAACAGTTTCAGGGTTACAGTTAACCATGATTGTTTCGTAACCTTCTTCACGCATCGCCATTGCAGCGTGTACACAACAATAATCAAACTCAATACCTTGACCGATACGGTTTGGACCGCCACCGATAATCATGATTTTTTCTTTATCGGTTACGTTTGACTCACACTCTTCATCGTAACAAGAGTACATGTAAGCAGTATCTGAAGAGAATTCAGCCGCACACGTATCAACACGCTTGTAAACAGGGTGAATGTCATGGCGGTCACGAATTTTGCGAACCTCTGACTCAGCTACACCTAATACCGTCGCTAAACGCTCATCTGAGAAACCTTTACGCTTAAGTGAACGCAAGTAATCAGGTGTTAAGTTAGCCATGCCACCATCTGCGACTTTATATTCTTCACTAACGATGTCTTGAATTTGAATCAGGAACCAACGATCGATGCGCGTGATGTTGAAAACTTCATCAAGTGTCATACCGAAACGGAATGCATCGGCGATGTACCAAATACGATCAGCACCAGCAGTCGTTAATTCGTGTTTAATTTTGTTTAACGCTTCATTGTCATCAGCATCAACAATCGGGTCAAAACCACTCACGCCGACTTCAAGGCCGCGTAATGCTTTTTGCATTGACTCTTGTTGGTTACGACCGATAGCCATTACTTCACCAACAGACTTCATTTGAGTAGTCAGGCGATCTTCACAACCAGCAAACTTTTCAAAGTTAAAGCGAGGAATCTTAGTAACAACATAATCAATTGATGGTTCAAATGATGCTGGTGTTGCGCCACCAGTAATGTCATTTGATAATTCATCAAGAGTATAGCCTACCGCTAACTTAGCCGCGATTTTAGCAATTGGGAAACCTGTTGCTTTCGATGCTAATGCAGATGAACGAGATACACGTGGGTTCATCTCGATGATTACCATACGGCCAGTGTTTGGACAGATACCAAACTGAACGTTAGAACCACCCGTTTCAACACCAATTTCACGTAATACAGCCATCGATGCGTTACGCATGATTTGGTATTCTTTATCAGTTAACGTTTGCGCAGGAGCAACAGTGATTGAGTCTCCAGTGTGAATCCCCATAGGGTCAAAGTTTTCTATCGTACAAACAATGATACAGTTATCATTTTTGTCACGTACTACTTCGGTTTCGTACTCTTTCCAGCCGATTAGTGACTCATCGATTAACAGTTCAGACGTTGGTGATAAATCTAGACCACGGGTACAAATTTCCACGAACTCTTCAATGTTATAAGCGATACCGCCGCCTGTACCACCCATAGTGAACGATGGACGAATAATACACGGGAAGCCAACTTTCTTTTGAACTTCGTGTGCTTCTTCCATCGAATGAGCAATACCCGCTTCAGGCGTCGCTAAACCGATTTTTTTCATCGCTTCATCGAAACGTTTACGGTCTTCAGCTTTATCAATCGCATCGGCCGTTGCACCGATCATTTCAACATTGTATTTCTCAAGTACACCTTTACTTTCTAACTCAAGCGCACAGTTTAATGCTGTTTGACCACCCATTGTCGGTAAAACCGCACATGGACGCTCTTTTTCAATAATTTTTTCTACAACTTCCCAGTGAATTGGCTCGATGTATGTTGCATCTGCCATCTCTGGGTCTGTCATAATAGTTGCTGGGTTCGAGTTTACTAGAATTACTCGGTAACCTTCTTCACGCAGTGCTTTACAAGCCTGAGCACCAGAATAATCAAACTCACAAGCCTGACCAATTACTATCGGGCCAGCGCCCAGAATAAGAATACTTTTTAAGTCGGTACGTTTTGCCATCGTTCTTAATCCTATCTATTTCGTCTGAGACTTATGGTTACTTAGCAGCTTTACGCGCTTCGATTAATTCGATGAAATGATCGAACAATGGAGCAGCATCATGTGGGCCAGGACTTGCTTCAGGGTGACCTTGGAAGCTAAATGCTGGCTTGTCTGTTAGATGAATGCCCTGTAAAGAACCATCAAATAGAGATTTGTGTGTTGCAACTACATTTTTTGGCAATGTTTCTTCGTCAGCAGCGAAACCATGGTTTTGCGCAGTGATCATCACACGGCCATTTTGAAGTTCTTGAACCGGATGGTTTGCACCATGGTGACCAAACTTCATTTTAACCGTTTGAGCGCCACTTGCTAATGCGAGTAACTGATGGCCTAAACAAATACCAAATTGTGGGATATCAGTTTCTAAGAAAGACTTAATTGCATCAATTGCATAAGTACAAGGCTGTGGATCACCTGGGCCATTAGATAAGAAGATACCATCTGGGTTTAATGCAAGCACATCAGCAGCAGGAGTCTGAGCTGGTACGACAGTTAAGCGACAACCACGGTCAACTAACATACGCATGATGTTATCTTTGATACCGAAATCATAAGCGACTACGTGATGAGGTAACTCTTCACTTGGCGTATCACTTGGTAAGCCACCAACTAAAGACCAAGTTTTCTTAGTAAACTCATAAGTCGTTTTCGTTGTTACTTCTTTAGCTAAATCCATGCCTTTTAGACCAGCAAAACCTTGAGCTAACTCAAGTGCTTTTGCTTCATCCACTTCACCTGCCATAATACAACCGGCTTGCGCACCCTTTTCACGTAAGAGACGAGTTAAACGACGCGTATCGATATTAGCAATACCCACAACACCGCTATCAGTTAAGTAATCACTTAATGTTTTCTCGTTACGGAAGTTACTTGTTAATAGTGGTAAATCACGAATAACTAAACCACAAGCGTGAATCTTGTCAGACTCTTCATCTTCTGAGTTTGTACCCGTGTTACCAATATGAGGGTAAGTAAGAGTGACAATTTGTCGAGCGTAAGATGGGTCAGTTAAAATTTCCTGATAGCCAGTCATCGAAGTATTAAATACAACTTCACCCACTGAATGACCTTCTGCACCAATTGATGTTCCGTGAAAAACAGAACCATCTTCAAGCACTAATAAGGCAGATTTACTCAAAGCAACCTCCAAAAGACAATAAAAAACATCTCATTATGAGACATCATAGTTTATGCAAAACAGCTTAAATTACTTTTTTAAGCCAAATTCCGCGTAGTATAGTCGAGGTAACAGCAATAGTCCAGAGTCACACCAAAATAAACAACTAAAATAAATTACATAGTGAAAGTCATTAATACCAAAGATAACAACGAGAAAAACACTCTTTAACACCTACTTACCAGCAACAAAAAACAAAGCAATACCATTATTTATCAGTACCTTACCATTACATACAACCCTTAATAGCGTTAGGCGTCGATTTAATAACTAGAGTACAATTAAAGAGCCATTTATTATTATAAGTGAAAAAATATTGAGGACGAGCACACCTTAATGAGAGTAATCAACGCAATCAATATATTTTTCGTTTCTTTTGATAAAAAAACATTAAAAAACGCTCAAATAAGCCAACTAAAGCAATCTTAACTCAAATAACACCCAGTAACACCCTCAGAAACAAAAAAGCCAAACAAAACCAACAATTACAATAACTTAACCATGCAATAAAGCCACAAATCAACACCAAAACACCTTATTTACCGACATGAGAGTTAAAAACTAATGATTGCAAGGTTATCTTTAGGCATTCCAAAAACAGGAATAAAAAAGAGTATTATAGGGACAAGTAGCCACGTCTAACTTATTTTGGACACAGTAACCATTCATTGGAGAGGTGAGATGTACTCAGGTAATAAAGAAACTAATTACCTATTTAAGCGAGAATATCTGGTCAACTGATTAGTGGGTGATTACCCCATGCTAAGATTTCAAGCAAAAAAAAGAGCCACTAACGTTCGTTAGTGGCTCTTTATCAACTAATGAAGCTTATTAGCTGATGATTTCTAATAATTCAACATCAAATACTAATGCGCTAAATGGTGCGATTTGACCGCCTGCGCCTTGTTCACCGTATGCTAGGTGATGAGGGATATGTAGTTTGTATTTAGAACCAACTGCCATTAATTGTAATGCTTCAGTCCAGCCTTTGATTACGCCGCCTACAGGGAACTCTGCTGGCTGGCCGCGATCGTAAGAGCTATCGAAAACAGTACCATCAATTAATGTACCGTGGTAGTGAGTACGTACCGTTGATTCAGCCGTTGGTTTTTCGCCTTCACCTTCAGTGATAACTTCAAATTGAAGACCTGAAGCAAGAACCGTAACGCCTTCACGCTTAGCATTTTCTTCTAAGTAAGCTTCACCTTCAGCAGCTAATACTTTTGCTTTTTCAGCAGCATCAGCTTGCATGCGCTCGTTGATTTCTTTAAATGCAGCATTTAAATCATCGTAGCTAACTTGGCTTTCTGCTTTATTGAAAGCATCAGCTAAACCTTGTTGAACAGCAGTGATATCAATTCCTTCAAATGGGTTAGCTGCAAGTTGCTCACCCATGTTACGGCCGACACCGTAGCTTGCGCGTTGTTCGATAGATGTGTAATCAGACATATTATTCTCTTTAATTTAATTATAATTATTTAATTAGGCCACAGTTTATAAACTAAAGCCGATTAAATTCGGTGTACAGTAAACCCTAAGCCTCTAACGATTATATAGTCAGAGGGTTACGATTTTCAAAAATTAGACCTTACAGCTTGGTCGTAAACCTGACGCTTGTGCCTGTTGGTAAGTGGCATTGGCTTTAGGCATACCCTTATTTAAGTCTTTAATGCGTCTCTCATTTGATGGGTGAGTTGATAAGAACTCGATTGGCTGTTGCCCACCAGCCGCAGCACCCATAGCTTGCCATAGCGTCACACTATGCTCAGGCTTAAAACCAGCTTTAGCCATTAGATCTAAGCCTATTTTGTCAGACTCACTTTCCTGCTTACGCCCAAAAGGTAATGCCACACCATATTGAGCACCAAGGCCTAAACCCTGCATCCATAACTCTTTATTTTGCACACCAGCGAGATCAAAAGCCCCGCCAGCAATCTGCATGCCCATGCCGGTAAGTTGGTTGCGTGATAAACGTTCATTTGAATGATTCGCTAGCACGTGGCCAATTTCATGGCCGATAACCGCGGCCAGTTGATCAGGTGTTTTGGCAACTTTCATTAAACCCGTATAAACGCCGATATGACCACCTGGTAATGCAAACGCATTGGCTTGTGGTGAGTCAAATACCACAACATCCCATTGCTTAACACCGTAAGAACTTGGGACATGAGCAGTAATTGCATCGGTAATACATGCAACATAACCATTAACACGAGCGTCAGTGACGACCTTTTCTTTGGCTTTTATTTCTTCAAATGACTGCGCACCTAACGTGTTCATATCAGCCGAAGAGTACATTAAAGCTTGTGTGCGTCCTGTAGGGCTTTTCGTAACTTGGCAACCTGCTAGTACCGACAGTGCAGCTACCGCTAAAATAGTTTTCTTCATTATATAATCCCTCATCAAATTAAAGCAGGTTAACAAAATAACCTGCTATTGATTAGCCATTTAAGTCGTTAAAGAAGTTTTTTACCCCATCAAAGAAACCTTCAGCTTTTGGCTTGTGTTCTTTTGATGAACCATTAACGGCCGTATCAAATTCTTTTAGTAGTTTCTTTTGATGCTCAGTCAGTTTAACTGGAGTTTCAACAACAACCTTACAGATTAAATCACCGGTAGAATGACTGCGAACCGACTTCACCCCTTTACCACGTAAACGGAACATACGACCCGTCTGAGTTTCGCTACTAACTTTTAACTTCACTTTACCATCAAGTGTCGGTACTTCAATGTCACCACCAAGCGCAGCATGGGCAAAACTAATAGGGACTTCACAGTAAAGATTATTACCGTCACGTTCGAAGATGTTATGATCTTTTACATGCACTTGAACGTATAAGTCACCGTTACCAGCGCCCGCTTCACCTGCTTCACCTTCACCACTTAAACGGATACGGTCGCCAGTATCAACACCGGCAGGGATTTTAACTGATAGCGTTTTCGTTTTCTCATAACGACCTTCGCCGTGACAAGTACGACATGGGTCTTTAATTATCTTACCTTTACCACGACACGTAGGACAAGCTTGCTGTACGGCAAAGAAACCTTGACGCATTTGGACTTGACCCTGTCCATGACAGGTTCCACAAGTGGTTGCCGAAGTACCTTTTTTCGCGCCAGAGCCATGACAATCATCACAACTTTGTAAGGATGGTACTTGGATATCTTTACTGACACCCTTAACCGCTTCTTCGAGGCTTAGCTCCATGTTGTAACGTAAATCTGCACCGCGTGCTGGGCCGCGTTGGCGTCCACCACGGCCGCCACCGCCACCGAAGATATCACCAAACATGTCGCCGAAGATATCACCAAAGTCTTGTGCGCCTGCACCGCCGCCGCGACTAGGATCAACTCCTGCATGGCCATATTGATCGTACGCAGCACGCTTTTGAGCATCGCCAAGAATATCATAAGCTTCTTGCAGCTCTTTAAATGTCTCTACAGCAGACTCATCCCCAGGATTTCTGTCAGGGTGACATTTCATCGCTAAGCGTTTGTACGCCTTTTTCAGTTCTTTCTCAGTAGCCGTTTTAGAAACGCCTAATACTTCATAATAGTCACGTTTAGACATGGTGATTGCTTTCCACTTATTCTTCTACATCAGGTTTACTTGCCTGATAGACAATTTAATTAAACCAATTCCATTAATTAACAGCATGATTTATAAGTTAAATTAGTTATTGGAATTGCTACTAAATCTCAGTATCTGTTAACAAGGACGGGCGTTAAGGTTTCCCCAAACGCCCGCTACATTGTTACTTACCGACAAATATTACTTTTTGTCGTCTTTAACTTCTTCAAATTCAGCGTCAACAACATCATCTTGTGGTTGAGCTTGCTCTTGAGCACCTTCACCTGCACCTTGTTGCGCTTGTGCTTGTTGCTGTGCGATTTCCATTAATTTAGCAGACGCTTCCATTAACGCTTGAGTTTTCGCTTCAATCGCTTCTTTATCGTCGCCTTTAATTGCAGTTTCAAGTTCAACAACAGCCGCTTCGATTTTCTCTTTTTCGTCGCTTGCTAATGCTTCACCAGCTTCTTCAACTTGCTTGCGTGTTGCGTGAACCATGCCATCAGCTTGGTTACGTGATTGAACTAACTCTTCAAACTTCGCATCTTCTTCAGCATTTGCTTCAGCGTCACGAACCATTTTTTCGATTTCATCATCATCTAAACCAGAAGATGCTTTAATCGTAATTTTCTGTTCTTGACCAGTGTCTTTATCTTTCGCAGATACGTGTAGGATACCATCAGCATCGATATCAAAAGTAACTTCGATTTGAGGCGTACCACGCATTGCTGCACGGATGCCTTCTAAGTTAAATTGACCTAATGATTTGTTATCTGCAGCACGCTTACGCTCACCTTGTACAACATGAACGGTTACAGCAGACTGGTTGTCTTCTGCGGTAGAGAACGTTTGAGATTGCTTCGTAGGGATCGTGCTATTCTTAGCAATAACCGTAGTCATCACACCACCCATAGTCTCGATACCTAGCGATAAAGGAGTAACGTCTAGTAGTAATACATCAGTTACGTCGCCCGCTAATACACCGCCTTGTACTGCAGCACCCATTGCTACTGCTTCATCAGGGTTAACGTCTTTACGTGGCTCTTTACCGAAGAAGTTAGTTACTTTCTCTTGTACTAGCGGCATACGTGTTTGACCACCAACCAAGATAACATCGTTGATGTCACTGATACTTAAATCAGAGTCAGCTAATGCTACTTTTAATGGCTCAAGTGTACGTTGTACTAAATCTTCAACTAGAGACTCAAGTTTTGCACGAGTCACTTTAATCGCTAAATGTTTAGGACCTGTTGCATCAGCCGTGATGTATGGTAGGTTAACTTCTGTTTGTTGCGTTGAAGAAAGTTCGATTTTTGCTTTCTCTGCTGCTTCTTTCAGACGTTGTAGTGCAAGTGGATCGTTGTTTAAGTCGATACCTTGCTCTTTTTTGAACTCTTCTACTAAGTAGTTGATTAGACGGCTATCGAAATCTTCACCACCTAAGTGAGTGTCACCGTTAGTCGCTAATACTTCGAATGTGTGCTCGCCATCCATTTCATCGATTTCGATGATTGAGATATCAAATGTACCACCACCAAGGTCATAAACAGCAACAACGTTGTCGCCCGCTTTTTTGTCCATACCGTATGCTAGTGCAGCAGCCGTCGGCTCATTGATGATACGTTTTACTTCAAGACCCGCGATACGGCCAGCATCTTTAGTTGCTTGACGCTGTGCATCGTTAAAGTATGCAGGTACTGTGATAACAGCTTCAGATACTGACTCACCTAAGTAATCTTCTGCAGTCTTCTTCATTTTTTTCAAGATTTCAGCAGAAATTTGTGGTGGAGCCATTTTCTTATCTTGTGCTTCAACCCAAGCGTCACCGTTGTCAGCTTTAACGATCTTGTAAGGCATGATTTTTACATCACGTTGAACAACTTCATCTTGAAAGCGACGACCGATTAAACGCTTAATAGCGAATAATGTGTTATGTGGGTTAGTAACCGCTTGACGTTTTGCAGGTTGACCAACTAATACTTCGCCTTCAGTGTAAGCGATGATCGAAGGTGTTGTGCGATCGCCTTCAGCGTTTTCAATGATTCGTGTCTTTTCGCCGTCTAAAACAGCAACACATGAGTTAGTTGTACCTAAGTCGATACCGATAATTTTGCCCATCGGGTAAATCTCCAAACTATGCCAAAACAATGACTAAAAAAATTAGGGGTTATTTTACCAATAGCAAATATGCCATTGGTTTAAGCAAGAACGAAGTAATTGTTTTATACAATCACATGATTATCTGTTCATGCTTTGCTTAAAAATAGATATGGGGATGCTTTTTTAAATGCCAAGGGAAAAAGTAATATTTTTTTACTTTTTTTTATTTAAATCACTTGTATTGATGAAATGATAACAAGACACTGCGTTAAACGATTAATATCAGTAAAGGGTAATTGACTAAGAGCTTAGCCAAATACCCCAAGTTATCCTTAACTAAGGCGGGTAATTAGCTGCTCACCTAAGTTAACGTTAGTCGATGAACCATCGACGGCCTGTTTCGTATCATCAACCACTTGGTGCATATTTTGTTTAATCGCCTCAGAACTACTTAATTGTTGTTGTACCTGAGTAATGGTTTGTTCAACCAAACTTGAACTCATCTGCGCAAGATTAACCATGTCATCAAGTGACGTCATTGTGTGTGATGCAATATCAACGCTGCCATCAATAATCGCTGTTACCTGTTTTTGTTTGCTAATAATGGAACCTGAAATATCCATAATCTTCTTCATTTCGTTTTGGATTTGCTCGGCTGATTGATTAGCAGTATTCGCTAATGACCGAACTTCATCTGCAACGACAGCAAAGCCACGTCCATGTTCCCCAGCACGAGCCGCTTCAATCGCAGCATTTAGTGCTAATAAGTTTGTTTGATCGGCAATCCCTTTAATTGAGTCAACTAGTTGCCCAATGTTTTGGTTATTCTCATCAAGACTATTAAGTAACTGCGTAAACTCACCGATATAAGTGGCGGACTCAGAGATATTAGTCGTTAACTGTTTTAGTTGTTCGATTCCTGATAGTGAGGTTTGCGCCGTATTTTGCGCAGCTGAAAAAGACTCATTTGACAAGTTCTCAATGCTCTCAGATTGTTCGATGAAAGATTGAATGAGATCAAAGCTCTCTTGTATCTGCATTAAACGGTTAGAAGACGCTTGATTGACTTGCTGTGCATTTGATGTAATTTGTTGAGCAATCTCTAATGCACCGCTTTGCTCTAGTGTTTCAAGAGTTTGTGCTTGTTGTCTAAGTTGATTGAGCTCTGATTGTTCGATAATGACACTACCGGCTGGAATTTTATCGCCTGCTAAAAAGCTAAACATGATCGTCCTTTCCTTGTGCGTTTTGCTGGTTTAGCAATGCTGCAACACTGGAGTAGGTAGCAACACAAAATGGAACGCAATAAGTTAATAAAATTTTGAGGTAATGAATTACTGTTAGTTGACCATTGGCAATAACATCACCCTGATTAATCAGGACTAGCAAACTACCCACGATTGCAGAGACTTTAAATGAACGTAGCAGCAAAGTTCGCTGTGTTGCATAACCTATCCATAATTGAATCTTCATCAAGCTATGGCCTCAAAATAAAAAGGCCATCGAGTTATCTCGATGGCCCTGTGACGATATAGCATCAATATGATAAAGCAAGCATATTGTTAGACTATTTCATTCTTAAGCATTCGTATCGACGCTTGCAGCTTTAGCAACCACAACCATCGCAGGTCTTAACAAGCGTCCGTTTAATTCGTAGCCTTTTTGCATGACATCAATCACAGCATTTGGCTCAGCGCCAGGCACTTCAACCATTGTCATCGCTTGATGAAGTTCAGGGTTGAATTGTTCACCGACAGGGTTAACTTGTGTAACACCAGATTTCTCTAACGCACCAACAAAACTAGTCAGTGTCATTTCGATGCCTTCAACAATCGCAGTCATTTGCTCGTTGTCTTTATCCGTTGCACTTAATGCACGCTCAAGATTATCAACAACAGGCAATAACTCGTTTGCAAATTTGTTTAAGGCAAACTTGTGCGCTTTTTCTACATCTTGGCTTACACGACGGCGCATGTTTTCAACTTCTGCTTTACCACGAAGTACACCGTCTTTTTGAGCAGCAACTGTTGCTTCACTTTCGGCTAATGCCTTTTCTAGCTCAGCAATGCGTGCAGCAGAATCATCTACTTCAACTTCAACAGCTACTTCTTCTACTGTTTCAACATCTTCAACAATCTCTTGTTCAACATTTTTAGCGTTTAAGTCTTCTTTACTCATTTCTCTTCCACTATAGATATAAATTTTCGTACTAATGAATGCTATTATGGGGTCGAAATTGTATGATTCAAGACCTTAAGCATAATTTTCTTACTTTCTATTGATCCAATGGTTATATTCAAGTACCGGAAGATAAGAAATAGCTTGTTGTTTTGATTGCTTATATTAATCGTCTAGCCGTATACTCAAAACAACCAACTTTAGTGAATAGTATCAAATGAAACGTTTATTTAATTGCATCGGTTTAATTGGTAAAACCAATCATAGCGAAACAAGCCAGACTATAGAACAATTACATCAGTTATTGTGTGAGAATGGCTATGACGTCATTGTTGATGAACGTTCAGCCATTGCGATTGCTGAAACATTAAATGTCACTAAAGCCCCGCTTATCGAAATTGGTGAGCGCTGTGATCTAGCCATTGTTATTGGTGGTGATGGCAATATGCTTGGCGCTGCTAGGGTACTTGCGCGATATGATATCGCCGTAGTCGGTGTAAATCGCGGTAACTTAGGTTTTTTAACTGATATTGATCCCGATAATATCCAAGAGCCATTACTCGCTATACTCGATGGTAAATTTATTACTGAAAAGCGCTTCTTGCTTGAAGCACAAATTTTTAGGCACGGCGTATTAAAAAGTTGTAACACTGCCATGAATGAAGTGGTTCTCCATGCAGCTAAAGTAGCAAACATGATTGAATTTGAATTGTTTATTGATGGATTGTTTGTTTATCACCAACGTTCAGACGGTTTAATTACATCGACTCCAACAGGCTCCACAGCTTACTCGCTGTCAGGTGGCGGTCCCATCTTAACGCCCAATATGGATGCAATTTCTCTCGTTCCAATGTTCCCTCATACCTTAAGTTCACGCCCAATAGTTATCGACGGTAATAGTCAAATCGAGCTTAAAATCCCTCATTACTTAGATCAGACTATTCAAGTTAGCTGTGACGGGCAAGTCAGTTTAGAAGTGCTCCCTGGCGATCAAATCATGATCCAAAAAAGTGACAGCCAGTTACGCTTAATTCACCCAATCGGTTATAGCTATTATGAAGTGCTAAGAAGTAAGCTTAGTTGGAGTGAGCAACGTGTGACGAAGAAAATATGAACCTAAAGTTCCCACGTTTCCAAAAATAAAATCATCCATCTTCACTTCAGCAATATTTAGGCCGAGACTTTAAAAGTGTCGGCCAGTAACCAAGATTACTTCATCAAGCGTTTCACTTTTTTTGGTAAGCCTGCGACAACAAGATCATACGATGTATCAATCATTGTTTTTATTTGCTGATCGCTTATCGAATCATCCATAAAAACAGTATTCCAGTGTTTTTCATTATATTGACTATTCGCAACAATAGCTTGGTATTGTTTTCTTAGCTCTATGGCTGACTCAGGCGTACACTTTAAACAAATATTGGGTCGTTGATTCTCATTACCTTCTGCAACAATGGCAAAAATTTTACCCTTTACTTTAAAAACCTTAAGTTCCCGCCCAAATGGATAATCCAATAAGCAGAAGTGTTTAGCCATAATATAATTGATATATATTTCCATATTAGCCTCTTTTTAATCCGTTAAAAATACCTGTGTTCGAGCTGATTATAGTCAAAAAGAATTTTTTTAAAGGAATTTTTTTTACTTTTTTACGCACCTAGTTTTATCAATTCTAAATAAAGCTAACAGATCATGCATTTAGCTAATAAAGCAAATGCTAATAAATATTCTAAGTTTTATTATTTGTGAATAAAAATGCTACGCTAACTTGCAATAAACACAAAACACTGTATAAATAAACAGACACTGTATAAAGCACTGTATAAGTTTACCCGTGCACAATTTGGAGCAGTTTATGTTAACTCAACTTTCTATTAATGATTTTGCTATTGTCGAGCATTTAGACATCGAATTAAATAGTGGTATGACGACTATCACCGGTGAGACTGGTGCGGGTAAGTCTATCGCTATT
This sequence comes from Psychrobium sp. 1_MG-2023, assembly GCF_030689115.1. Taxonomy (NCBI): domain Bacteria; kingdom Pseudomonadati; phylum Pseudomonadota; class Gammaproteobacteria; order Alteromonadales; family Shewanellaceae; genus Psychrobium; species Psychrobium sp. 1_MG-2023. The sequence continues at coordinate 65,570 of NZ_JAUYVJ010000013.1, forward strand.
GACGGCTTATCATTGTGTTTAGGTGCTAGGGCCGAAGCCTCGATGGTACGTCCAACAGGGCAACGTGCCGACATTTGTGCAACATTTAACATTGAAACTAACAGCGCTGCCCTAAAGTTCTTATCACATTCCGAATTAGATAACGCCAACGAATGTATTGTCAGGCGAACGATCTCTTCGGAAGGTCGCTCTAAAGGTTATATCAATGGCCGTGCTGTTCCCGTCAGTCAATTAAAAGAGCTAGGGAAGTATTTATTGAACATTCACGGCCAGCATGCACACCAAGGTTTATTAGATAGCTCACTTCAATTGACATTGTTAGACCAATATGCAGGCCATAAGTCATTACTTAGCAGAGTCGAATTAACCTTTAAAAATGTCCAAGCAATTCGCCAAGAACTTAACCAACTCATTGCTAACCAGCAACAATATGCTGCCAAAGTTCAGCTGTTAGAGTATCAAGTGGAAGAGCTCGATACTTTTGCACTCGTTGAAGGCGAGTTTGAACAGATCGAACAAGAACATCAGCGTTTATCAAACAGTGAAACACTACAATATCAATCTCATCAGTTATTAGACCAGCTAGCCGACAGTGAGCACAACATTGAGGCGTCTCTGCACAGCGCAGTAGCGACTCTAGAACAGCTATTAGCTCAAGATTCTTCATTAAGTGAATGTACCGAAATGCTTCAAGGGGCACTGATTCAAGTACAAGAGAGTGTAAATGAGGTTCGCCATTATAATGAAAACATCGAGCAAGACCCACAGCGCTTGCAAGAAGTTGAACAACGTCTAAGTAAAGCAATGCAACTTGCCAGAAAACATCACGTTGAAGCATGTGAACTACCTAGTCTTCACCAATCAATGCACACGGAGTTAGCAAATTTAAGTGGATGTGAACTGCGTATTACCGAACTTGAACAACAGCTCAAAGAAATAGAAAAGCAATACTACATTGACGCAGAAAAATTGAGTGAAAGCAGAAAGAAATTTGCTAAAAAATTAGATAAATTAATTGCTAAATCATTGCGCCGCCTTGCGATGGAGCATAGCCAGTTTGAGATCTCAATTAGTCCAAATTCCACACAAACTTTGAGTAAGTATGGTGTTGACTTAGTCGAATTCAAAGTATCAACTAACCCCGGCCAGCCTCTGGAACCATTACATAAAGTTGTGTCTGGGGGTGAGCTATCCCGAATTAGCCTGGCTATTTCTGTTATCACCGCACAGAAAGTAGCAACCCCTACCCTCATTTTCGATGAAGTTGATGTTGGGATCAGTGGACCAACGGCGGCAACGGTCGGGGCCATGCTAAGAGAATTAGGTGAATCGACTCAAATCCTTTGTGTTACACATTTACCGCAAGTGGCAGGTTGTGGCCACCAACAAATGCAAGTCATCAAACAGACCGACGGAAAATCAACCCATACGACGATGTCACCTCTAAAACAAGAAGAGCGAGTCATTGAGCTTGCCCGTTTATTAGGCGGAAATAAGATAAGTGATGCGACATTAGCCAATGCTAACGAGCTTCTTGTCGCCAACTAATTTTAGGATCACCAGCACATATTTATAATAATATGCAGACAGAGCTGTTAGGTTGCATCATAGAGTGCTAAAATAGCCCACTTTATTTTGCACCAATTAAGGGTATTACTTTGCAAGGCACTCAATTACTTGATTTTATCGTCGATAACTTAGAAGACATGAAAGCAAAAAACTTAGTTACTCTAGACGTTACTAATCTATCACCTATGGCCGATAAGCTTATTATCTGCTCAGGTACCTCTTCTCGTCATTGCCGTTCTATTGCAAATAACCTACTTGTTGAAGCGAAGAAAGCAGGTATTCCACCATTAGGTATTGAAGGCTTAAAAGAAGGTGGTTGGGTTTTAGTGGATATGAATGAAGTTGTCGTTCATGTGATGGATGACGAAAGCCGTGAGTTCTATAAATTAGAACAGTTATGGAATGGCGAATCAAAGCACCTTAACACCTAATGAAAATTCAACTAGTCGCTGTTGGCACAAAGATGCCTAGTTGGGTTGAAAGCGGTCTGCAAGAATACTTGCGCCGCTTTCCTCGTGATTGTTCGCTAGAAATTCTAGAAATACCAGCGGGCAAGCGGGGAAAAAATGCCGATATTAAGCGTATTTTAGATAAGGAAGGTGAGTTAACGCTCGCTGCTATTCCTAAAGGTAATAGAATTGTCACCTTAGAAGTCGAAGGAAAACCTTGGACTACGCCAACGCTAGCCAAGAACCTTGAGAAATGGCAACTTGACGGCCGCAATGTAAGTTTACTCGTCGGTGGACCAGAAGGTCTGGCACCTAGCTGTATTGCAGCATCTGAACAGCGTTGGTCTTTATCTCCTCTAACCCTCCCCCACCCAATGGTTCGGGTTATTGTTGCCGAGTCCCTTTATCGAGCTTGGAGCATCAATAATAATCATCCTTATCATCGTGAGTAGCCTTACTCCTCGCATTTGATTTGTAAATTAGTATTCTCAATATCTTTTTAATAGAGAAATCAGGCTTTTTGTGTTCAAATATGAATGATCTGTTTCTTTCTATTATGGGCTCATGTTTTCACGTCAACGTACACACATCAGAAATAATACCGCTGAATCTAATCTCTTTACTCGACGAGCCATTATTGCTTTTTTCGGCGTCTGTGTATTAGTTGGTATTTTATTAATTAACCTTTACAACATACAAGTTAACTCGCACGAGAGCTACCAAACTCGCGCCAATGGAAATAGAATCAAGCTTATTCCTACTCCGCCAAATCGTGGTGTCATCTTTGATCGAAATGGTGTAATCCTTGCGGAAAACCGTCCAGTTCACAGTCTCGAGCTCGTAGCAGAACAGATAAAAGACATTAAAAAGACAGTTGCCTCAATCGCAGAAATCATTGCTTTAAGTGAAGAAGCAAAACAGCGTTTTTTCAAGTCCGTCAAGGCTCAAAGACGTTTTAAAAGCGTCGTATTAAAGAGCCGATTAACTGCTGAGGAAGTAGCGAAAATTAGCGTTCAATTACATCGATTACCCGGGGTAAAAATTGAAGCAAGGCTTAAACGCTATTACCCATTTGGTGAGAGCTTAACCCACGTCATGGGTTATGTCGGGCGTATAACTCGAAAAGAGCAGCAGGCGATTATCGATAAAGAGCAAGAAGCGATTTACGCTGCCACACGAGATATTGGTAAACAAGGCATCGAAAAATATTATCAAGAGTTACTCCATGGTAAACCCGGTTATAAAGAAGTTGAAGTGAATAATCGAGGCCGCATCTTCCGTGTTCTCAATGAGCAATTGCCAGAGCACGGTCAAGATTTGTATCTTAATATTGATATTAATATACAACAGAAAGCTTATGAGGCGCTAGCAGGGCGTCGTGGCTCTGTCGTTGCCCTAGATCCGAACAATGGCGCTGTATTAGCCATGGTGAGTAGCCCAAGTTATGATCCCAATTTGTTTGTCCACGGTATTTCATCTAAAGAATATAAAAAATTGCTCTCACCAGATAAGCCATTAATTAACCGTGCGACTCAAGGCGCTTATCCACCGGCATCAACAATCAAACAACTTATGGCGCTGGTCGCTCTAGAAGAAAATATAGTCACTGAGCATACCTCAATTGATGATCCCGGCTGGTATCAACTGCCCAATGTGAAGCGAAAGTTTAAAGACCACTTAGCTTGGGGTCATGGCAAGGTCGATGTCTATAAAGCAATGGCTAAATCTTGTGACACTTACTTTTATGACATAGCTTACCGCTTAGGCATCGATAAAATTAGCTCATTTATGTACCAGTTTGGTTTTGGTGAATACACAGGGGTCGATATACATGAAGAAAAATCTGCCATTATGCCCTCACGGGGCTGGAAACGTGCTAGACATAATCAACCGTGGTATGTCGGTGACACGATATCATTAGGCATTGGCCAGAGTTATTGGACGGCAACGCCGCTACAATTAGCAAAATCGACAGCCATTGTCGCCACATCAGGGGAAGTCTTTACACCGCAAATATTAGGAGCAAGTCAAGGAGAGCTTGGCCTATTACAAATTCCTGCCGATGATAGTCAGCCAGTGGTGCTAAAGCAGCATAAACATTGGAGGATCGCACAAAAAGGAATGTGGGATGTTGTCAATGACCCAGGCGGCACTGCCTATAATGTCTTCAAAAGCGCAAATTATGTGTCAGCAGGTAAAACTGGTACCGCTCAAGTGATTGGCATGGCTGAAGATGAAGAATACGATGAGACTAAAATTGCGGAAAGACATCGTGATAATGCGATGTATGTGGGTTATGCACCTTATATCAATCCGGAAATTGCCGTATCAGTTACTATCGAGAATGCGGGCGGCGGTGGCAGTAATGCAGCACCAATTGCCAAAATCATTTTCGACGAATATATGAATAATCGAACCTTATCGTTTGACAATAAACTCACCACAGTTAATCAACAAGTAGAGCAAATCAATGGGCAACAATAACTCAAATCACGGCTATGCTCGCCCAAAATCATTAGCGAATAAAATCCATATTGATGTACCACTATTATGTGGCTTACTCGCGTTGATGGTAATCTCTATGGTGGTTATCTATGGTGCTAGTGGCCAAAGTGAACGAATGATTGAACGCCAAACGATCCATATAGGTCTATCATTATTCATTATGTTCATCGTGGCGCAATGTCCGCCAAGCACAATGCGGCGCTGGGCATTCCCGGTGTTTGCTATTGGCGTAGTATTGCTTGTATTCACCCTACTCTTTGGCCACGTAGGCAAAGGGGCACAACGTTGGATTGATTTTCATTTCTTTAAATTTCAACCCTCAGAAGTGATGAAATTAATCTTGCCAATTGTTGTTGCTCATTACATTACTCGTTATGCATTACCGCCAAAATTGAAACATGTAGCGATCGGCTTTATTATCGTTTTAATCCCGACACTCTTAATTGCAAAGCAGCCAGACTTGGGCACATCTATACTGATCGCCAGTTCAGGCATTTTTGCATTATTTCTAGCAGGGATGAGTTGGCGCATCATCACTGCACTCGGTGTTGCAGTGTCTGCTTTCATCCCGGTTTTGTGGTACTTTTTGATGCACGACTATCAACGTCGGCGCGTACTTACATTTTTAAACCCCGAAAGTGACCCTCTAAACTCAGGCTATCATATTATTCAATCAAAAATAGCCATTGGCTCCGGCGGTATTTTTGGTAAAGGCTGGCTTAATGGTACACAGTCTCAGTTAGAATTTTTACCTGAACGTCATACAGACTTTATATTCTCTGTATTAAGTGAAGAGTTTGGTCTGGTTGGGGTTATCGGGTTATTAAGTGTCTACCTATTCGTTATTAGCCGAGGACTCTATATTGCGGCTAAAGCACAAGATGCCTTTGCTCGGATCTTAGCGGGAGCTATTACCCTGACCTTTTTTGTTTACGTTTTTGTAAACATTGGTATGGTATCTGGGCTGTTACCTGTGGTTGGTGTTCCTCTACCACTTATTAGTTACGGCGGCACATCCATGATCTCATTAATGATTGGCTTTGGTATTATCATGTCAATTCATACCCATCGTAAGTTTAATAAGTAGTAGTTATGACCTGTAATAAATTCTATAAATTAACCCCTCATTTAGCACTTGTTTTGCTACTTGGAGCTTGTAGTACACCCAGTTCAAGATACAGTATCAGCCAAGATATCGCGCCTGAACGTGCGCCAACAGCTGAAGAGGTTCGTGACATAACACCAACGCCCGAGCCATACTCTAGAGGCGGCAACAAAGACTACACAGTACGTGGCATCAGTTATCAAGTAATGAAGGATAGCTCTAATTATCAAGAGGAAGGGATAGCGTCATGGTATGGCAGTAAGTTTCATGGCCACCTAACCTCTAATGGTGAGACCTATAATATGTTTACTTTATCAGCGGCGCATAAATCACTACCACTACCAAGCTTTGTAAAAGTAACTAACTTAGAAAATAACAAACAGACTATTGTCCGCGTTAACGATCGTGGCCCTTTTCACCCTGACAGAGTCATTGATTTATCCTATGGTGCCGCTTATAAGTTAGGTGTTCTCAAACATGGAACGGCCCGTGTAAAGCTTGAAATTATCGATTTGAAGCAACAAGAATTGACATTAGTTGCACATAATAATTTATCAGTGAAGGGTTGTGCCGTTCAATTAGCAGCAAGCTCTGATTCTGTTCAAGCAGAGCAACGGACTAAGGACATCGCCACCACCAACGGTGTGCCCTATTATCTGGAACAGGTTGGCAAGCTTTATCGGATGAAGTTAGGCCCAATGTACACCTTCACTCGCTGTCAGAGCGTATTAAGCAAAGTTGAAAATATTTACCCTAAAGCATTTATCAAACGCTTGTAACAAGTTACTATATAAAGTTATTCCCGCTCTCGCGGATGTTTTTATTAATACGGCCTGTAATTAACGTATTTTATCTAATTTTAAACAGCTTTGAACTAATTTTTCTTTTAGATGTCATTGTTGTATCACAAATGGTTACTTTGATTACAAGGTATAAAAAGATGGTCCTCTATTTTGATTAATTTCTTTTCTGGTCGCGCAAAGCTGGCAGCTACAGCGACTTTAATGCTTATCTCAACGAGCACCCTAGCCACCACAATTATTCCAAACCAACCGACGGTCGCAGCTAAAAGCTTTATCTTAGTCGATCATACTACAGGACAGGTACTCGCTGAGAGTAATGCTCATGACCTGTTAGCGCCTGCAAGTTTAACCAAATTGATGACCAGCTTCATCATTGGACGTGAACTTAAAAATGGTAATATTTCACAAACAGATATGGTTACCATTAGTGAGAATGCCTGGGCAAAAAATTTCCCTGATTCTTCTAAAATGTTTATCGAAGTGGGTAAAGAGATCTCAGTTGCTGATTTAAACCGGGGCATCGTTATTCAATCAGGCAATGATGCTTGTGTCGCCATGGCAGAATATATTGCGGGCACTGAAGATGGCTTTGCTTCAATCATGAATAATGTTGCAGCTGAAATTGGCATGACCAATAGCTATTTTGAGAACAGTCATGGTTTAGATAGCACGCAACATAAAACGACTGCTTATGATATGTCTATTCTTGCTCGAGCCATTATCCACGAAACACCTGAAGAGTACGCTCTTTATAAAGAGAAGTCTTTTACCTTTAATAAGATTAAACAATATAACCGTAACACCCTGCTCTGGGATAAGAGCATGAATGTTGACGGGATGAAGACAGGTCACACGTCACAAGCAGGATACAGTCTAGTTTCATCAGCAACCAAGGATGACATGCGCCTTATTGCTGTGGTTATGGGAGCTAAGAGTGCTCGCAGTCGTGCAAGCGAAAGTAAAAAGATTTTAAATTACGGTTTCCGCTTTTTCGAAACCGTAAATCCATATAAAGCAGGCCATGAGTTTGCTAGCCAAAAAGTCTGGTACGGAAAAACAGACGAAGTTAAACTGGGTATTACAACGGATACACCACTAACCATTCGACGCGGTCAAAGTAAAAACCTTAAAGCAAGCTTTGAGCTTTCTAAAGAGTTAGAAGCACCGATAAGCAAAGGGCAAACGGTCGGCACTGTCTTTATTCAACTTGATGGTAAAGACATTGCTAAATACCCGTTAGTGACCCTTAATGAAGTTGAGCAAGGCAGCTGGTTCAAGCGCACAACTGATTACGTTAAGCAAAGTATTAGTAATTTATTCTAGCCTAAATAACCCAATCTCTCATTGAAGCCACGTTAATCGTGGCTTCTTTATTATCCCTTCCTCAGATTAGCCCTAGCTCATTGCCATGGGATAAGATAAAATATCACCTAATATACTACCTTTCGCTAATCCCTTAGTTTCCTAATGGATAATAGCTTTTTGTGTTGGAGAAAATAATGGACACGAAATTTGACGAAATACTGGACTTTCCTTGTGACTTCGGTTTTAGAATCATGGGCCTTGCGCAAGACGATTTACCAGAACGCGTCAATGAAGTTTTGACGGTGCAAGTACCGGGTGACTTCAAACAACTTCCGGGCCTACGTAAAAGTAAAACAGGCAAATATCACTCAATTTCTTATACAGTGAAGGTGACGAGTAAAGAACACATCGAAACACTATATAAAGAATTATCAGACATCGATATCGTTCGTTACGTTTTATAATTATGCCTACAAAGCCATTAGCACCTGTGCCAGATACATTACTCATTCGCCAATTAGGGCGTCGAGAGTATGAAAGTGTATGGCATGCAATGCAAAACTATACCGATAGCCGCGATAGTAATTCAGCTGATGAAATCTGGTTGGTGGAACACGAACCCGTTTTTACTCAAGGTCAAGCAGGAAAAGAAGAGCATCTGTTACTTCCGGGAGATATACCGGTGGTCAAGGTCGACAGGGGTGGTCAAGTGACTTACCACGGCCCCGGTCAATTAGTTGCTTATTTCTTATTAGACATCCGCCGCTTGAAAATGGGTGTGCGTGATTTGGTTACAGAAATAGAGCAGTCCTTAGTCGAGTTATTAAAAGGCTATGATATTGACGCCTACGCTAAAGCTGATGCGCCCGGTGTGTATGTCGATGAGAAGAAAGTCGCTTCACTTGGACTACGTATTCGTAAAGGCTGTTCATTTCATGGCCTTGCATTAAACGTTAATATGGATTTAGACCCTTTTTTACGAATTAACCCTTGTGGCTATGCAGGGTTAGAAATGGTTCAGGTTAGTGACCTTGGTGGCCCATCCGATATGGCGACCATACAAGACGACTTAACCCGTATCATTGCACAACGTCTCAATTATCAACAGATAGAGACAATTACAGGATTTATGAATGACTAAAATAAAGCAGTCAACCCTAGTTGCTGGCGAGAAATTAAGAGATGCTGATAAGCTCGCTTATATTCCGGTAAAAGTTGTTGAACAAGAAAAAGCAGAAGTACTACGTAAGCCTAAATGGTTACGAGTGAAATTACCCCGCAGCACCGCACGTATTGATGAAATTAAGCAGGCGATGCGTAAGCATGATCTGAACTCGGTTTGTGAAGAGGCTTCGTGTCCAAACCTTTCTGAATGTTTTAATCATGGTACCGCAACCTTTATGATCTTAGGGGCTATTTGTACCCGTCGTTGTCCATTTTGTGATGTTGCCCATGGCAGACCATTACCAGTAAATGCGCAAGAGCCAGCAAAACTAGCGGCAACTATTCGAGATATGAAACTGAAATATGTTGTGATCACATCTGTTGACCGTGATGACTTACGTGATGGCGGAGCACAACATTTTGCCGATTGTGTCCGTGAGATCCGTCAAGCCGTACCTAATATTCGCATTGAAATCTTAGTTCCCGATTTCAAAGGCCGTATGGATAAAGCGCTTGATATCTTGAGCACCGCGCCACCAGACGTATTAAATCACAACCTTGAAACTGCACCGCGTTTATACCGTGAAGTGCGCCCAGGCGCACACTATAAAAACTCGTTAGAGCTACTAAGACGTTTCAAGGAAATGCACCCTGAAGTCACGACTAAATCCGGTCTTATGATGGGATTAGGGGAGACTAACGAAGAAATCGTAGAAGTGTTAAAAGACCTGCGCGCTCACAATGTTGATATGTTGACACTGGGTCAGTACTTACAACCTAGCAAGCATCACTTACCGGTTGTACGTTACGTGCCCCCAGCGGAATTTGATGAGTTAGGTGATGTTGCCAGAGAATTAGGTTTTACCCATGCTGCAAGTGGCCCGATGGTGAGGTCGAGCTATCACGCTGATCTTCAAGCTGCAGGCAAAGAAGTTAAATAATTCAAAAAAAGCAAGCTCTAACGATCTTGCTTTTTTTATGTCAATAAACAGGGCTGGTTAAAATGGCTTCGCAATCCGACCAGCTCAACGAGACTATTAAATTGGTCCGTTACTAGTTACTATTACTTTAGTCTAATTAACAAACGAGTATTACATGAAGTTTTTACCTCAATTATTTGCTAACAATAAACAATGGGCTCATGATACTGAGCAACAAGAACCAGGTTTTTTTAAAGCGCTAAGCGAACAACAAAAACCTGAGTACCTATGGATCGGCTGTGCTGACTCGCGTGTACCAGCCAACCAAATTGTCGGTTTAAAACCGGGGGAGCTTTTCGTTCACCGTAATATCGCTAACACCGTCGTTCACACTGATTTAAACTGCTTATCAGTAATCCAATATGCTGTCGATGTGTTAAAAGTAAAACACATCATCGTGACAGGCCATTATGGTTGTGGTGGTGTTATCGCTGCAATGAGCAATGGCAAATTTGGCCTAATTGATAATTGGCTACGCCATATCAAAGATGTTGAATATAAGCATAAAGAACAATTACGAGCGATTGAAAATATTCCACTACGTCAAGATCGCTTAATAGAGTTAAACGTGATTGAACAAGTAATGAATGTTGCGCAAACTTCAATCGTTCAAGGCGCTTGGGAACGTGGTCAAGAACTACAACTGCACAGCTGGATCTACAGTGTAAAAGATGGTCGCTTACGTGATCTCAACACCTGTATTTCATCATCTGAAGAGGCTATTCCTGTTTATAAAGCAGCGATAAAAAGCTTAGCTGAGTCAGATGCATAAATATTGACTCATTAAAAAGGGGCTATTCATTTGAATAGCCCCTTTTTTTTGTGGGTTTGCTAACTCGGCATAAAGCCCTATAAGCTATTTCTCGTTAAACAACTCAAAGATACTAGAAAAGTCTTTTTCACCGTTATTATGCTTACTATGCATAGCATATAAGCTTAATGCTGCCGAACCTAGTGGTGTCGATGATTTTGATAATTGTGCAGCTTGGGCTGCTAAACCAAGATCTTTTATCATAAGGTCAACCATGAAACCACCTTGGTAGTGATTACTTGCAGGTACATTATCCATGACATTTGGTACAGGGTTGTATAACTCTAAACACCAATTTCGCCCTGAACTTTTTAGCATAATATCAGAAAGAACTTTAGGGTCTAACCCATTATCAATGCCCATTTGCAACGCTTCACTCGTTCCAGCCATCAGCACAGCAAGTAACATGTTATTACAGATTTTTGCCACTTGGCCGGCACCTACATCACCGGCATGAAAGATATTTTTTCCCATATCATTGAGAATCGTTTTTGCTGAGTCAAAATGAGCTGCTTGACCTCCACAAATAAAGCTCAAAGTACCAGCATGCGCGCCACCCACACCACCAGAAACAGGTGCATCAATAAAAGCGATACCTTGCGTTTGAGCTTGTTCGGCTACAGTTCGTGCAGTGGTCGCATCGATAGTGCTAGAGTCAATCAGCAAAGTAGTATCATCAACCACGGACAACAGCCCCTGCTCTCCCAAATACAGCTGTGCAACATGCTTACCAGCCGGTAACATCGTAACGACAAAGTCCACTGATGTCGCTGCTTCATTGGCAGAATCGCTCGCACTAGCGCCCAACGTGACAACGCTATCCATCGCTGCCTGACTTAAATCAAACACTTTGACATCATGACCTGCTTTTACAAGGTTAGACGCCATTGGCCCCCCCATGTTACCCAGACCTATAAATCCTACCTTTGCCATACTGCACTCCTAATCATTATTATTTGTAGCGTATAAAATCCATTGAACATACCTTAAGACCGTCGAACGATTTATTAAAGTAAAGAGCTTAATGGATGCTCTAAATCTGCCCACATTGGACGAAATAAATCATCGATCACTTGGCTATCAACATCATTCACTTGCTGATAGAGCCACTTAGGTTGATTATCTCGATCAATTAACAGAGCACGTACGCCTTCGCTAAATTCGCCCAACTGACCACAACGAACCGACAGACTCAACTCTAATTTAAAACACTCTTCTAGGGTTAACTCAGCCCCAACACTTAATTGGCGTTCTAAAATACATGCAGATACTGCACTGCCATTAGCCAATGAGCGCTGAGCTTTACTCAGCCATTTATCTTGGTTATCTAATGCTAGAATTGCATCAACCACGTCACTCAATGACTCAGGCTTAAGTACCTGATTGATAATGTCCCTATGTTGCGCGATGTTACCTGCAGGGCATAACCCTTGCTTACTTTCACCAACAGTTTGAATCAACGCCGTGACTTGGGCCTCTATCTCATCATGAGACGTTGGCCAGCTTGTCTCAGTCAATTGCGATAAAAATTCACCCTTGCATTGATGAGGTAAGAAGTGGTCAGCTAAACCCACCTCCATGCAATCTGCCGCATTCATTTGCGCGGCAGTTAACCCGAGAAAAAGCCCCAACCTGTCTGGCATTTTATTTAAAAAATAAGTCGCACCCACATCTGGGTAAAGTCCGATACTAATTTCGGGCATCGCAACCTTAGAAGTCTCAGTCACAATACGATGGCTCGCACCAGCCATCAAACCAAGGCCTCCTCCCATTACAAAACCATTACCCCATAAAATTATCGGCTTTGGATAGGTGTGGATTAGATAATCCAAATGATATTCATGAGTAAAAAATTCTTCGACATAGGGCTGCTTGGCTTGCGGGTTTTCAACCATTGCTTGATAAAGCTGCACAATATCCCCGCCAGCACAAAATGCCTTGTCGCCTGCGCCTTCAAGAACAATAGCAACAATCTCAGGGTTATCTTGCCATTGGCTCAGGTGGGTTAATAATGATTCAACCATTGGCTGACTCAACGCATTAAGTGACTTCTCGCTATTTAAAGTCGCCTGCACTATTTGCTTGCCGTCTTGGGTTGGGTGGTACTGATAGAGTACCGCATCAATTGCTGCCATTAGCCATTCACCCATTGTGGTTTACGCTTTTCTAAAAACGCATTAACGCCCTCTTTTTGATCCTGTGTATCAAAAAGCGCCACGAACTTTGCACGCTCCAGTGGTAATGCTGATTGAATGTCACCTTGACGATTCATTTGAATTAATGATTTACACGCTGTAACACTTGATGGCGATTGTTTCGCAACTTTTTCAGCAAGCGCCAGAGCTTCATCAAGGGAAGTCCCCGTGCCTACGACCTCTTCAACTAAACCGATAGCAAGCGCTTTATCTGCTTTTAAGCGTTCACCGCATAAAATCATTCGCTTCGCCCAGCCCTCTCCAACAAGTAGACTCAAGTTTTGTGTACCGCCAGCACAAGGAAGTAAGCCAACAGTTGCTTCAGGAAGAGCCATTTGTGCCTGCTCTTCGGCAATACGAATATCACACGCAAGGGCCACTTCTAATCCCCCGCCCATGGCATAACCATTAATGGCCGCAATGGAAACACCGCGAAAGTTTGATAGGGTTTCAAAAGCTTCACCGAAAATTCGAGACATCGATGAAGCGATGCCTTTATCACCTGACGCAAAGACGTTAAGATCAGCCCCTGCCGAGAAAAATTTATCGCCTTGGCCAGTGATCACTAAGGCATAAATGGATTTATCCTCGTTCAGTTCTAGCACGATATCACGTAGTTGAGTGAGGCTGTCCGCCGTCCATGTATTTGCTGGCGGGTTAGCAATTGTAATAAGTGCAGTATGCTGCTGTTTTGATACCGTTAATAAATCTGTCATGTCTATTCCTTGTTTTTCTGAGAGGTGCTCATATGCTTTTCAACAACTAATAAAGCTGCGCCAAGCAACAATCGTAAAATGTATTAATAGTGAATTAGGTGATTTCGCCACACGCTTCATCGAGGAGTCGTCTTGCAATTATTACACGCATTATTTCATTGGTGCCCTCAAGAATTTGATGAACACGCACATCCCTAAAGTAACGCTCGAGCGGGTATTCTTTGATATAACCATACCCGCCAAATATTTGCAGTGCCTGATCACAGACCGTAAAACCAACATCCGTTGCAAACCGTTTAGCCATTGCACAGTAGACGGTTTTCTCACTGTCATCTTGATCCAATTTGAACGCTGCTAAACGAATCATCTGACGAGCAGCAACCAACTCTGTAGCCATATCCGCTAATTTAAACTGAAGTGCCTGAAATTGGGCTAATGGGCGACCAAACTGCTGACGTTCAAGCATATATTCTTTTGCTGCATCCAGTGCCGCTTGTGCCGTACCAACCGAGCAAGTTGCGATATTAATGCGCCCGCCGTCAAGTCCTTTCATTGCCATTGAAAAGCCTTGCCCCTCTTCGCCTAGCAAATTAGCGACAGGAACACGTACATTCTCAAAGGTTACTAAACGAGTCGGTTGTGCATTCCAGCCTAACTTTTCTTCGGCTTTACCATAGTGAATGCCTTGACTATCAGCAGGCACAGCTATAGCAGAAATTCCTTTAGGTCCAGCGCCGCCAGTTCGTACCATGACGACTAATAAATCAGTTTCTCCGGCGCCAGAGATAAACATCTTCGAACCATTGATAACATAGTCATCGCCATCTCTTTTCGCGCTAGTGGTTAATGACGCAGCGTCCGAGCCAGACCCCGGTTCTGTTAAGCAATAAGATGCTAACTGCTGGCCTGTGGTTAATGTTGGGCACCACTGCTCAACAACAGTTGATGTTCCCCAAGTCGCGACCATCCATGTAGCCATATTATGAATAGTTAGCATCGCTGTCGTTGCAGTACAACCACCAGCAAGTTGCTCAAAAATAATCGCAGCATCAAGACGAGAAAGCCCTAAACCACCGGCTTCCTCTGGTGCATAAATAGCACAAAAACCTAATTCACCGGCTTGTGCCATGACATCTTTAGGAAAGATATGCTCTTGATCCCAACGAGCAGCATGAGGTGCTAACTCTTGATCGGCAAACTGTTTCGCTGTTTCAGCAAACATTTGCTGATCTTGTGACAAATTAAAATTCATTGTTATTATTTTCCCTTTAATTTTGTTAGCACAACATGTTGAGCAGTCATTACTGTTAGTTTGCTATAAGTTAAATCATTTCAACCGCAATGGCTGTCGCTTCACCACCACCAATACATAAACTAGCGATACCTTTACTTAACTGACGCTGCTTTAATGCATGCAATAACGTAACGATAATACGTGAGCCACTAGAGCCTAATGGATGACCTAAAGCACAAGCCCCGCCATTAACATTAACTTTGTTGTGATCAAGCTCTAATGCTTTCATGCCCAGCATAGTTACCATGGCAAAGGCTTCATTAATTTCAAAAAGATCAACATCATTTACCTGCCAACCAGCTTTACTTAAAACCGATTCCATCGCGCCTACTGGTGCAATCGTAAATTCACTTGGCTCTTGCGCATGCGTCGCATGAGCAACAATTTTTGCTAACGGTGCTAGCCCTTGTTTTTTCGCTTCACTGGCTTTCATTATTAATAGTGCTGATGCACCATCAGAGATTGAACTCGCATTAGCAGCCGTTATGGTACCGTCTTTGGCAAAAGCGGGACGCAGGCTCGGAATTTTGTCAACTCGTGCATTACCCGGTTGTTCATCAGTATCAACTACAGTGTCACCTCGGCGACTTGAAATAGTTACAGGTACAATTTCATCAGCAAATGCATTACTCTCAATTGCATGGTTTGCACGTGCTAACGAGGTAATTGCATATTCATCCATCTGTTCACGTGTAAACCCGTTGTCATCCGCTGTCTGCTGAGCAAAGATACCCATCGCCTTACCAGTGTAAGCATCTTCTAGTCCATCAAGAAACATGTGATCTTTCACTTCGCCATGCCCCATACGCATACCAGCGCGAGCTTTTGGTAACATATAAGGAGATAGACTCATGCTTTCCATTCCCCCAGCAACCACTATATTAGCACTGCCAGCAGCAACAAAATCGTGTGCCATCATGACTGCTTTCATGCCAGAACCACAGACCTTGTTAATCGTAGTACAAGGCGTACTTTTTGATAGTCCCGCGTTTAGCGCAGCTTGACGTGCTGGTGCTTGACCTAAGCCAGCAGGTAGTACACAGCCCATAATGACTTCATCTATCTGCTCAATTGCTAAACCAGTATTTTTAACTAACCCTGCAATTGCACTACTGCCTAAACTCGGTGCGTCAACAGTACTTAACGCTCCACCAAAGCCACCCATCGGGGTTCGAAGTGCTTCAACAATTACAATCGGGTCTTGATTAGCCATCAGATATCTCCAGCAACAATAATAAATTTAACATTAATTTATTATTACCCTACATCAATCTTCCGTTTACGCCAACGTAAACTTAAAGTTTTTTTTGGTACTTTAGTCGAGTCGTTAACAATGACAAGTCATAGCTAGCCTGCTCAGCTATAAACAGAGTGATAGTTTTTATAAAAAGAAGATAATTTGAATTAGCGTTTGTGAGAGGAAATATTCGTTGCCTTGCCCCGGTGATGATGTTTAGCATCAACCATTGCATCATTACATAGATCAATCACGTCCATAATATGTTGAGTAGAACGGACAGGCATCCCTTGCATATAATACCAAGTGGCTGTTGTCGTAAGATCAAGTGTGTGACTTGCTACCTGCATTTGTACCATACAATCTTTCACTTTTAATAACAAAGAGCGAACCTGTTCTTGATCAATTGTAGATGTAAACACCACGAACCTATCATTACCAAGATAAATTGGCATTCCAACATTTTTGAAGATATTACAAAGACGACGTGAAAACAGCTCTAACACGATATCTCCCTTATCAATACCTAAGCTTTGATTTACCACGGTAAAATCATCAATATCAATAACAATCAGTCCATAGCGCTGTTTGGGATTTTCAATAACCTTAATCAAATCGAATGCTTTTGCTATCCCATAATCAACATTGCAAAGTCCCGTTAACTGGTCGATTTTCTTATTATCGATTAATGATAGTTTAATCGTACTGCGATATGAATAAATATAAAATGCCGAAAATGACAGCAGTAACAAACTGAGTAATGCCGTTCTCGCAAGGTCTAATTGCCCAACAATATAAGCACTTTTATTTAACTGATTTCTTTCACTTTCAAGCTCTGATTCTTTTTGATTAATCGTACTCTGAAATTGAGCAGCGAGGTATTTTGCTTGGATACCATTTGCTTGTTCATTAAATCGATTAAAGTGAGATAAATATTTTTGGTAAGCATTATGGGCGTCACTGAATTGACCTTTTTTTTCATAATACCTCGCTAGTAAATGGTATGCAGTAAATAAGTCATATTCGTTTTGTGGGCTAGAAAAACCAGCGATAAGCCGGTCTAATAAGCTTTTAGCTCGTTCTAATTTTGATTGGTTCAGTAATGCACCAGCAAGAACCAACTCCATTTGTGGGAGGTTATTTGTTATTGAATGTTCCTTTGCTATAGACAAAGACATTTCAACCAACGCTTGTTGTCTTTGATAGTCTTTTTTATCTGCATACACGAATGAGTAATCGATATAAATGTTGGCTAATAAGACATGAGCATTTATTTTTTTACATAATTCAATCGCGGCAGGAGCGGCTTTTTCTAACTTCCTATAATCAAAGCTAGATGAATAAACATAAAGTAACGCTTGATGAGTATTACATAGCTCGAGTGCTGTACCATCCCGCTCAGCCAACAGCAATGCGTTTTTAATAGCGTTTTCGGCTTCTTCATAATTTCCAGCCTCTAAAAATAAGTGCGATGCTTGTCTGAACGTATCTAATTTATCCTTATAAGATAAATTATCTTGATTTAGTCTGGAGGATAAATTTAAATAATAGAAGCTTGCGTCAATATCAAACTCCGCTCTTGCCCCTGCTGATAACAAATAGTAGATTTTACTCTTAATACTATCTGACACACCTTCTCGTTTAAGAAGAGCCTTTAACTTAGAGTTACCCTCTTCAAACTTTCCAGAATAGAATCCAATCTTAACCTTTAACAGCTCAAGACGAACCTTTTCTTCACTAGTAAACTTATCGAGCGATAATTCAGAAATTTTTTGCTCAGCTATTTCGATACTACTATAAAAGGCTTGCTCAACCTGCTCGAGCTCATAATTTATCGGAGTGTGACTTTTTGAAACAGAGGCTTCATTCTCGCTGACAAAGTAGTTTATATTGATTAAAAATATTGCACCGAATAGTATCGTTGTAAGTATTAGGCTAAATACTTTTTTAGACATTATCGCCATCCCTACAAATACTCAATATGACGGTCATTATGGCTATTGAAATGCACATCACTTCTCATCGCGATAATTTGTTCACATTTTTGTGAGAAGTTAACCCATTCACCTCTATGATACTTCTTAGCATATAATAAGGCATCTTCCGCTTCACCGAGTACCTGTTCTAATAATGTTGCTTCAAAATTGAATTTATCCGTTGGTCTTTCACTCCAACCTACCGTAAAACTAAGAGTCATAGAGTTACTATTGAACTGAATACTTTGACTCAGTTTTACCAATTGAGTAAATAATTCACGTCGCCTCGACTCGTCATGATAAATGTAGATGATTAAAAAGTTATCCCCTTGGTCTCTAATAACAATTCCATTATCTTGAACATTATCAAGGAGGTTTTGGCCAATAGTTCTAAGCAGTTCATCGCCAATCTCATAACTACAAATTTGATTATACTGCATCATGTTATCGATATTAAGACGCAAGCAAGCAAGGCAAAAACTATCATCCATTTGCTGTTCAATAAGCGAGTTAACCTGTTCCATACCAGAGGTAGGGTCGAAACATTGAGTCAGTTGATCTTTTTGCATATTACTACTTAATGCGATGAATTGTTTACGGCGAAGAACAAAGACATAAAATACCAGCACTGATAAAGCAAACACAGCCGAGATAACAGATAACCAGATGATGATTGAATCTTTGTTGTTAAGTAGTGCTTGCTTTTGTTGCTTAGCAGCTAATAAATCATGTTCAGCACTTTCAACTTTAGATTTAAAATCAACCGTTAAAAAAGCATGCTTTTTGGCATTCACTTGTTGCTCAAGTGCTTTAGTGCTCTCAATCAATGTTTTAAAAAGCATCACTTTCTTTTCATCGTCGAATGAAAAAGTTGATAGCTCATAGCGAGCTTGATTAAACACCACTTGCTGTTCTAACGGCTGCTTTAGTACATCAATCGCCATCACACCGCTCAATGCTTGCTGGCGTAATTCAAGGTTTCCAATTTTCTTATAAGCATTAGCTAAAAGGAGTAAAGCACTATTTAACTCAGGCTGGATAGCCGATTGCTGATAAACTTCTACAGCTTGTTCCAACCAAGCTATATGTTCAAGCCAGCGTTTTTTATCGCGATACCAATACGATAGATCAACAAATAGATGGGCTCGTTGAATAAGATACCGCTCATTATTAGGACACGAAATCAGCGCGTTTAGTGCGGCAGGCTTTAACAGTTCAAATTTATTGAAGTGTGCTAGCGTGTTTGTATACAACACCTCAGTACTGCATACACAGTCACGATCTGTAGAAGCTGCTGCCACTGCTTTAGCTTCAATTGCTAAAGCTAATGATTTTTCTTCTTCGCCAACGATGGCATACAGTTTCGTCGCCAACATCAAGTAATCAAGGCGGTGATCTTTTGAAATTAAATTAAGCTCTAACTGTTCAATTTCAAGCAAAAGCGTAAACGCTTTTTTATATTGCTGCTTATGCAATGCGACACGTGTCTGCAAATACAGACTTCTAAAGTAACTAGCAACAGGTAAATTAAAAAATGTAAGCTGCTCTAATACTAATATTGCTTTATCGAATTGCTCGTGGCTAATATGGAACTTTGCTTTTAGTAATAAATATTTTGCCCGCTCTGGCTTGGGTAAATTGGCATAGGATGAGTCTAATTGCTCAATTAAAGACTCCGCGGTATCGGGAGAGGCATCAATATTAGCGATAAGCTGTTGTAACAGCTCCTTTGCGCTCGATGAATTAATACTTTGAGAGGGTTCATTGGCATTGGCAGGCTGAATCAGCTCACTGCCAATTACGACAGTTAAAAACATCAGAAAAAGAAAGGCACATGCTGAGCTGCGGGGAAAAAAATGCATTGCAACGTTTATAATAGCTCACCCTCCATGATTATAGTTAACACTATCAGCCAACTACACGGCTGAATCGAGCTACTATACCACATTGAGGGGGAGAGCTATCAAGCTTTTAACTGTATTTGCCTTGGTTAATTTTCCCAAGGAGTCCTAGATTCAGGGTCATTAAGATCAAATGGTGTAATTTGATAAACATAATAATTTAACCAATTTGTTAACAAGAGGTTAGCGTGACTGCGCCAACATCCTTTAGGTGAATTTTTTGGATTATCCTCTGGGTAATAATTTTGAGGTAAATCAGGAGACTCACCGGCTGCTACATCACGA
The DNA here is from genome assembly GCF_030689115.1 of Psychrobium sp. 1_MG-2023. NCBI lineage: Bacteria > Pseudomonadati > Pseudomonadota > Gammaproteobacteria > Alteromonadales > Shewanellaceae > Psychrobium > Psychrobium sp. 1_MG-2023. The sequence goes on from NZ_JAUYVJ010000013.1 coordinate 85,865, forward strand.
TGGTATTCATCATTAAGAGTTGTGACATTATATTCAGGATGACCGAGTACAAATAAGTTGCGACGATCGTTGCTCACAACAAGGTAAGCTCCCGCCTGGGGTGAGTCTGCCAGAATCTCTAGCTCTGGGTGCCCTCCAATGTCACTCACATTCATTTGCGCAAACCTTGAGTGAGGCACCCAAAATTCATCATCAAAGCCACGTAGTAACGGGTCATGACTCTTACTACGTTGATGTAAAAAGACCCCTGCAATCTTTTCATCTCGAATGCGGCGCTCTAAGCCATATAAATGATAAAACGCAGCATGAGCCGCCCAGCACAAGAATAAAGTCGATGTCACATGCCGCTGTGACCAATCAAACACCGCCTTGATTTGTTCCCAATAACTCACATCATCAAAGTCAATTTGCCCAAGGGGTGCTCCTGTAATGATCAAACCATCGAAGTTTGTTTCTTTAATATCGTTAAAATCACGATAAAACGCATTCATATGGTCTTGAGGGGTATTCTTTGATTCTTTATTGTGAATGCGTAAAAATTCAACATCAACCTGCAACGGAGTATTTGCTAGTAAGCGCAACAATTGAGTTTCCGTTTCAATTTTATTTGGCATTAGATTTAACAATAAAACTTTCATTGGCCGGATTTGCTGACTAATTGCGCGGCTTTCACTCATCACAAAAATATTTTCGCCACGTAAAACATTTTTTGCTGGTATCAAATCGGGAATATTAATCGGCATAACACAACACCCTTGTACATTGTTAATCAATTATTAACTGCAAACTTACAGCAAAGACATCTAGACGTCTATAAATTAATTACATATTTTGAAACAAATCCTTTTTGCATTGTTTATACCAAATATTCAAACTATGCACTGTTTTTACTAGGAATATAATAATGAATAAAAAACCATTAATTGTAGCGGCTCTGACCACTGCAGTACTTGCTGGGTGTAATAGTACGCCAGAGAAAAAAATTATCCAGAAAGCCGATGCTGAATACCAGTGGCTTGAGGAAGTTGAAGGGAAAGCAGCATTAGATTGGGTTAACCAACAAAATGAAGTGGCATTTGCCCAATTAAAATCATCAACAGTTTATAAAGAAAGTGTTAAAGAGACATTAACACTATTAAACTCAAATGACCGTATTGCTTATGCGACTCAATACGGTGATTACCTCTATAACTTTTGGACTGACAAAGATAATCAACGTGGTATTTATCGCCGTACAACACTTGAACAGTATCAGACGGCCAACCCAAAGTGGGAAACTATTTTAGATGTTGATGCATTAGCTAAAGAAGATGGACAAAGCTGGGTGTATAAAGGCATGAACTGTCTATACCCTAACTACAACCGCTGCTTAGTTAAGCTATCACCAGGTGGTACTGACGCCGTTGTCGTACGTGAGTTTGATATTAGTAAAAAAGCCTTTGTTGAAGGCGGTTTTGAACTAGCAGAATCGAAAAGTGATATCAGCTGGCGTGATGAAAACTCAGTATTTGTTGGCACAGACTTCGGTCCTGGCAGCATGACTGATTCAGGCTACCCAGCCATCGTTAAAATTTGGGAACGTGGCACACCACTTTCAAGTGCTCAAAAAGTTTACCAATCAGAAAAGTCTTCAGTTGCTGCTAGCGGTTACAGCATGCGCAGTGGCGATACCACTGTAGATGTTATCTACGATGCAACATCTTTCTATTCAAGCAAAGTGTTTGTGTTAGATAATGGAAAGAAAGTACAGTTACCTATCCCTAAAGACGCTGGTTTAAGTGCTTTCTTAAACGATGAACTATTCATCAAACTAAAAAGCCCATGGACCGTAAATGGCCAAACCTTTACCCAAGGCAGTGTTATTCACGCCCCTCTAACAGCAATTTTAAAGGGTAACGCGCAATACAAGACGCTAATCGCTTCTTCTGATAGCTTATCAATCTCTTCAATTCGTACGACTAAAAGTGCGTTATTGGTCACTGTATTAGATAATGTAAAATCTAAAGTCCTTCGTTTTACCAAATCACAAGGCAGCTGGAATTCAAACCCAGTAAACATTGATGACAAAGGTAGCATTAGCGTCTTTAACACCAATGAACTCAGTGATGACTTTTTCCTAAACTACACCAGTTTCCTTAAGCCAAGTACACTGTACAAAGTTGATGGCAACAGCGGAAAACTAACCCAGTTAAAAGCACAAAAATCACAATTTAACAGCGATGATTTAGTGACGGAACAATTTTGGGCAACCTCAAAAGATGGCACTAAAGTTCCTTATTTCGCCATCATGAAAAAAGACATCGACTTAAATGGTAAAAACCCAACTTTACTATATGGTTACGGTGGTTTTGAAGTCTCATTAAAACCAAGCTACTCAGCGACTTTAGGTAAAAACTGGTTAGAAAAAGGGGGAGTTTACATCCTATCTAACATCCGTGGTGGTGGTGAATTTGGTCCTCGTTGGCACCAAGCAGCACTAAAAACAAATCGTCATAAAGCTTATGAAGACTTTGAAGCCATTGCGCAAGACCTTATCGACCGTAAAATCACTTCACCTGACCATTTAGGTATTCAAGGTGGCAGTAACGGTGGTCTACTAATGGGAGCTGCATTTACTCGTCGTCCAGACCTTTACAATGCTGTTGTCTGTCAAGTGCCATTGCTTGATATGAAGCGCTATACCAAGCTGCTTGCTGGTGCAAGTTGGGCTGCTGAGTATGGCGATCCGGACAAACCAGAAATGTGGGATTACATCAAAACTTACTCACCATTCCATAATCTAGATGCTGAAACGGACTACCCAAAAGTGTTCTTCACGACATCAACTAAAGACGATCGTGTTCACCCTGCTCACGCACGTAAGATGGTAGCTAAAATGCAAGACTTAGGTCATGATGTTTACTACTTCGAAAACATGGAAGGTGGTCATGCTGGCGCTGCTGACAATACTCAAAAAGCTGAAATGTATAGCTTAATCTATAGCTACTTATGGCAGCAATTAAACTAATTCTTATTAGAAATGTTTAAACTAAACCAAAAGCCGATTAATGTATTTAATCGGCTTTTTTTATTGAAAGCTACACTTGAATACTAACAGGTTGTCAATTCTAAGAGCGCTTCCTAATCCACCTCAGCGGTCATTTAGTGTTGGGCATAGCTTATCGCTAGGCTTGCTCAAGGACCATTTCATCAATAGCTTGCAATAATGTATCACTCGATTGTTCCATTTGCGCAATTTCATCAATAATTGCATTACGGACACTTTTATCTTGTTGCCAATCTTGCTGCAACATTGCAAACGCCTGATGTACAGTCTGATGTAAGTTAATATGCGGTTGCTCTATTTGCGCAAAAGCCTGTGTCTCACTGAAAGTATCGCTGCCCTCACCATAATACCATTGGCCAAACAAACTATCGCGATGATCAATAAGCGATAAATCAATGCTGCCTTGTTCTTCTGAATTGGATAGTCCGCGATACGCATTTTGTTTATACACAATTAAGTCAACTTTACTCAATGAACCAGCAGTTTGCCGTTTAGCGGCGGCTGCAAACCCAGTAGTTTGTTCAGCCGTATGAAGCAAAGTCGAAATGCTTGTTTGCATATCGTCAATCAGCCCATTAGCTTTTGACGTGAGCTCAATAGATTGTTCAGCTTGGGCAGTGATGGTATTCACACGCTCTGAAAATGAGCCGATAATTAACGCAATTTCATCTGCAGTTTCTTTTGTCCGCAAGGCCAACGCTTTCACCTCATCAGCCACCACGGCAAAACCCCTTCCGTGAACACCTGCACGTGCCGCTTCAATCGAGGCATTTAATGCTAGTAAGTTCGTTTGATCAGCAATTGAAGTGATGGTTGATAGTGCTTTTGAAATCGCACTACTATCCTGATTGAGAACACTCACCACCTCAGATGCCTCGGTCACATTATCAGTAATAGTGCTCAAGGAGTAAGAAATATTGTCCACCGCAATTTTAGTATTTTTAGCCGATGAATTATTTTCAACAGCGAGTAAACCCACTTGATTGATTTGTTCATTGACTCGGTTTAAGTCCATCTGGCTTCCCTGTAAATCTTTAATCAAATGTTCAGTATTATGCAAATACAGTTTACTGGTTAACTCGTTACGTGAAATAAACTGTACATTGTCATGCATCGCATCCAATGAACGATTGATATGTTCAAGAGACGATTTTAATAGCCCCGGTAACGCTGTTGGGAATGTAGGGCGGGAAAAATCATTTCTAGCCGCATACTCAAAACAGGTATTAACCTCGTTAAAGTAATTTTCTAGAATGTCCATAAACTCATTAAGTTCCCAGGCTATTTTTCCAACTTCACCTAATCCTTTCGTTCCTGTCACCCGTGAACCCAGTTGCCCTTGATTTGCTTTAATTAAGACCCCGTTAACCAAATCTAATGTCATTAAATACGTATTAAATCGTTGATAAGTAAGCAGACATAGCGCAATAAGTATCATCAGGCCCAAGCACACCAATAAATTAAAGCCTGTACTCAACCAAGTATAAGCAAACATAGCGCCACCAATTGTGCTAATCAGCCCCATTGCCCAAGCCACTTGAGTGCGTAACAGAGGAATATTTGTATACGACTTTTGTTTTTTTGAGATACGTGAAGACTTACGCTTAGTAACCATCATTCTGCCCCGCCATTTTCTTGAAATAAATCAATCACAAAATGCTGATATAGCGAATTTCGCTCGGCTAATTCTTCTTCAAAATAAGCTAGTGATAGCTCTTCACCACGCTTTTTATTGGGCGTACTCGCTTCTATACTGCACATCTTTTGGTAGATAGGTTTAATCACTTCAACGGCTGCACTTGGTGGCTTGCGACGGACGGATAAAAAGCCGCAGTGTTTACCTTGCTCATCAAACTCAGGAGTAATATTGGCAAAAACCCAATAATAACTCCCGTCAGAGCAAAGGTTTTTAACATAGCCAAAAAATTCTTGCCGTTGTTTTAACTGCTCCCACATCATTCGATACACACCTCTGGGCATATCAGGGTGCCTAATAATATTATGGTTTTGGCGCATCACTTGATGCTCGGCGAAAAGGGAGATCTCCATAAAGGTTCGATTAACATAAGTTATCTCTCCTTTTAAGTTAGTTTTACTCACAATAAATTCATCTTGATCTAACAAGACTTGCTCTTCACGAGCAACTACCTGACCACGCATAGATTACAACTTAAGACTATTGAATGATGTGTATATTACTCAATTAGCATTAAACAATATACGAATAGCGCAAGCGGATTGAAGCACAGTTGATCTGCATCAACTTATGATATTGATTATCATTTAAAGAATTGTAATTTGAAAGTGTTTGTATTATTTATAAAAAAATAAGGGCTATTATTAGACAATAACCCTCTGTTATTTAAGGTTACGTGCCTAAGCAGAATACGCTTGTTTACGTTTATCGTAATCAACAACAACATCATTAATCACAGCAGCATCAAACTCGCGTAAACCGCTTAATGCCATTTTCTTTTCACCATGGCCTACAACTTCATCACCCACTTTAAAGCAAAATTGTAATGTGGCACGACCACGTTTACCATTAACTTCCAGCTTCGTCTCGGTAATTTCTAACGTTGGATTGACAAAATCTAAGCGCTCTAAATCAATTGACATACTTTCATAAATTACCAAAGGACGCGCAGGATTGATCATCGCATTCTCTTGCTCCATTAACGGTACTAATATATGTGGGAATGTATGCCCCGAAAACGCAACATATTGCTCAGCCAATGAACTGGCCAGCTCGCTTTCCTTATTCAACTCGCCGCTGCGGCTAATTGATAAATACTCTTTGTCATTTTCATCAACCACACTGATTTCATCCGCCTCTTGGCAAGAAAAGCCTAAGTTAACACCCTCTGTTACCATGCCAGAAAAAGTAAATTGCATTTTTTTACTCACGCCCAATTTAGCCAGCGCAATAGAAAACAATAAATCCCCCGGCACACAAAACTTTTTCGTTTCGATATCATGCAGCGGGTTAAAGTCCCCAGCGATATCTTTAGCAAAGTGACTTGCTTGCTCACGAGTAAAACAAAAGCCGTTATCAATAGCCGGCGTGCTAGAGTAAAATTCATTGATATTCATAGAAAAATTCTTAATAGATTCATAAAGGCGGGATTAGCGCAAATTAACACAAGCCCCCCTTTCAACCGCTCAATCAACTCATATTAATAGCGCACAACTGATTAGCAGCTGTTATTAATATAAGTTATTAAGCGCCAAAAACAAAAAAGGAGGCATCAGAGCCTCCATTTTAACGCATAAACTTAGCCAGTTTATAGGCGACGCCAACTGGTAACACCAGCACTGTCTTCTAACACAATCCCTAAAGCGGTTAATTCATCACGCGCCGCATCGGCCGCCGCCCAATCTTTATTAGCACGCGCCTCGTTACGTTTAACGATTAATGCTTCAATTTGAGCAACATCATCTGACTCGCTTGCATCACCTTGTAAAAAGCTAATAGGGTCTGACTGTAGCACACCTAGAACGCTACCAAGCTCAATTAAGATAGCCGCAAGCTCAGCTGCTTTCTTCTCATCTTCCTCTTTACAACGGTTAATCTCTTTTGCCAGCTCAAATAACACCGGTAATGCTTCTGGGGTATTAAAGTCGTCATCCATCGCCGTTTTAAAGCGTGTTACATAATCACTGTCGCGATCAACTGTCTCAGCGGGTGTTACACCACGCAATGCCGTATATAAGCGCTCAAGTGCAGCGCGGCCTTGGTGTAAATTGTCTTCAGAATAGTTCAACTGACTGCGGTAATGACCATTTAATAAGAAGAAACGAATCGTTTCAGCATCAAACACTTTAAGTACATCAGCGATGGTAAAGAAGTTGCCTAAAGATTTAGACATCTTCTCTTTATCCACTTGCACCATGCCTGAATGCATCCAGGTATTTACGTAGTTTGTGCCATGAGCACAACATGATTGCGCCACTTCATTTTCATGATGTGGGAAGGTTAAATCAGAACCACCGCCATGAATATCAAAGGTTTCACCTAAGTGCTTGGCATTCATTGCAGAACATTCAATGTGCCAACCCGGACGACCATCACCCCACGGTGAACTCCAGCTCGGCTCACCCGGCTTAACCATTTTCCATAATACGAAGTCCATTGGGTTGCGTTTATCTTGAACCACATCAACACGGGCACCCGCTTGCAGGTTATCAAGATCTTGGCCACTTAACTTACCGTAATCCGCAAAGCTTGGCACCGAGAACAACACATCACCGTTGTCAGCCACATAAGCGTGTTCACGTTCAATTAAGCGCTCGATAATCGCGATAATTTCATCAATATGAGTTGATACACGCGGCTCAATGTCCGGTTCAACCATATTCAATGACTTAAAGTTGTCATGCATAATTGCAATAAAACGCTCAGTCAGCTCACCAATGGTCTCTCCATTTTCATTAGCACGGGCAATGATTTTGTCATCAACATCGGTAATGTTACGCACATAAGTCACGTCGTAGCCGCTAAAACGTAGATAACGAACGATAGTATCAAAGAAAACATAAGTTCTACCGTGACCAATATGACAGTAATCATAAGTCGTTACACCACACACATACATACCAACCTTGCCGGGAACAAGGGGCTTAAAAACATCTTTTTGGCGCGTAAGCGTGTTGTAAATCGATAGCATCTGGAAATATTTCCTTGAATATAGAATCTGAAAAAAGCAAGTTTATCAGCTGCCCCGCACTGCCTCAATTGTTTAGCGGCTAATATCAGTAAAAATTCATAGAAAAGGACAATTTTAGGCCTTAATTCAAGCAGCGGCTTTGCCAAGTCAGAGAAACAAGGTAAAATTAGGCCGAATTTAAATTTATTTAAGGCTAGTAATCATGATTACACTTACAACAAACCACGGTCAGATCAAAATTGAAACTTTTGCTGACAAAGCACCAGAAACAGTAGCAAACTTCGAACAATACGTTAAAGATGGTTTTTACGACGGTACTATTTTCCATCGCGTCATCGATGGCTTCATGGTTCAAGGTGGTGGTTTCGCTTCTGGTATGGAAGAAAAAGTGACTCGCGACCCAGTAAAAAATGAAGCAAACAACGGTCTTGAGAATAAAATCGGTACCCTAGCAATGGCGCGTACACAAGATCCACATTCAGCAAGCGCACAGTTTTTCATTAACGTGTCTAACAATGACTTCCTAAACTTCCAAAATGAGTCTACTCAAGGTTGGGGTTACTGTGTATTTGCTCAAGTCGTTGAAGGCATGGACATTGTCGATAAGATTAAAGCGGTAAGCACAGGTAACTACGGCTACCATCAAGACGTGCCAGTTGATGAAGTAATCATCGAAAAAGCAGAATTAAGCTAAGCGCTAGCAAACCTCTGCCTCAAGGTGCTAAATTATCCTATTTATACCAATTTCGTTAATTAAGTGACCAGATCATTAATGGAATTGGTATTAGCACCTTCTTTATTTTAAGCCACAGATCTTATCTCATGCCAAAAACCTTATTTATAGCCGACTTACACCTAAGTGACGACAGAACCGACATTAGCGATTTATTTTGTCACTTTCTTGCCCATAACGCCGTTGGTGCTGATGCGCTATATATTCTAGGTGATTTATTCGAAGTTTGGTTTGGCGACGATAACCCCAACCCATTTAATTATCAGATAGCGGCCGCGATTAAACAGCTCGCCGATACTGGTGTCCCAGTTTACTTTATTCATGGTAATCGCGACTTCACCGTTGGCAAACGTTTTGCTAAAGCCAGTGGTATGACTATTTTGCCTGAAAAAATGGTCATAGACCTTTATGGTCACAACGCGCTGATCATGCATGGCGATAGTTTATGTACTCTTGATGTTGCCTACCAAAAATTTAGAAAAAAGAGCCGAAAAAAATGGTGGCAAGCCATTATGCTGTCCCTACCGCTGTTTTATCGTCAAAAATTGGCCAATGATGCACGAAAACGTTCACAAGAAAATAATAAAGAAAAATCACAAACTATTATGGATGTGACGCAAAGTGAAGTGGTAAGTGAAATGCAAACATTCAATGTTGATTTATTAATTCATGGCCACACTCATCGCCCGAACCGTCACAATTTCGATGTCGAAGGCAAAACGTTCGAGCGTATCGTGCTGGGTGACTGGTATGAACAAGGCAGTTTATTAGAAGTGACCCCGCAAGGTATGAGCTTAATCAATCAAGCATTTTTAGCCAACGATTAAGTAAATCCCATAAATAAAATTTACTTTAGGGAACCCAATGGCTATTATGCCATCCAAGTTCTACACAGCGTTGTTATAAATTGAGGAAAAATGAGTCTTAAGCCATTATCTAAGCTACTGTTTGTAGCATCACTAGCGATTACATTACCGTCTTGTGCCTTTGTTGACTGGTTAGTTTACAAGCAAGATTTACCTCAAGGTAACTTTCTAGAACAAAAAGATATCGATAAATTGCGTATCGAAATGAGTAAAGAACAAGTCGCTTACTTAATCGGTCGCCCTGTCGTTGATGACACTTTTGGTGGTGATACATGGCGTTATGTTTATCACTTTAAATCAGGCCGTAATGCAGAAATTACATATCGAGAATTGATTTTAACCTTTAAAGGCAACAAATTAGTTACTGCGGCAGGTGATTACAAAGTCAGTGAAGACTTTAATACGCCAATCGAGAAATAAATAACTCAAGCACACACACAAAAGCCGCTTCAAAATGAAGCGGCTTTTTATTGGCAGGGTAGTTTACGCCACCGCTATTCTTCTTTTTTGCGTTTCGCGTTAACACGGCCACCAGTGATTTTATCGGCGCGTCCTTCTTCTTTCGCTTTCTCAGCACGCTTTAAACGCGCGGCTTTAGGATCGGCAATCAGCGGGCGATAAATTTCAATACGGTCACCATCACGACAAGTATCGGTTAATTTCACACTACGATTAAACACCCCAACTTTGGGCTTAGTAAAATCTTCCTGTGGGAAATGCTGTTCAATGCCTGATTGCGCGATAATCTCGGCCACCGTCAGCTGTTCATCGACACTCAACTCAATCACTTTTTGCTTCTGTGGCAGCGCGTAAACCACCAGTACACTTATTTGGTTAGCCATAAACAACCTTTGCTCGCTCAGTAAACGCCGCTACCATATTAATCACTAAATCTTTAAACACCTTACCAAAGGCAATTTCAGCTAACTTGTTGCTAAATTCAAACTCTAAATCCAGTGATACTTTACAGGCATTATCATCAAGCGCCGTAAACTGCCAACCACCTTGTAGCGACTTAAACGGGCCATCAACCAAACGCATATCTACGCGCTCGTTCGCCACCAAGGTATTACTGGTGGTAAAGGTCTTGCTAATCCCCGCTTTAGCAACGTCGACACTCGCGGTCATCACATTACCATCAACAGAAATAATTTTACTGCCAACACAACCGGGTAAAAACTGCGGATATGATGCAACATCATTAACTAAATCATACATTTGAGCAGCACTAAACATCACCAAAGCACTGCGATTAACTTGAGCCATTTTTCTTCCCTTTGTCATTCGGCGCTATCATACCATAGCCACCTCAAATGCTTAAAGCGGCTCAATCACTAAATCCCTTGCTTGACTAACATTTACTGGTAAACTTAACCCAATTTTAAGACGCTTTGATGCCTTTCTCATGGACAATTCCATGACTTTTCAATCGCTAAATGCGTCGTGTTAATCGAGTAAAAAGAGTTATATGGCCAAGCATAAAGGTAAAAAACCGGGTGGCGGCAACATTGCCAAAAATAGAAAAGCGACCCACGAGTATAAAATTTCAGAGAAAACCGAAGGCGGACTAGAGCTACAAGGCTGGGAAGTTAAAGCAATGCGCATTGGTAAGGTGAACTTATCCGATGCCTATGTGATCATTCAAAACGGTCAAGCATTATTGTTAGGTTGTCACATTACACCGCTGAACACGGCTTCAACCCATGTCCATTGTGATCCGGAGCGTCCACGTCGTTTATTATTAAATCGTCGTGAAATTGACAAGCTTCAAGGCTTAGTTGAACGCCAAGGTTTTGCGATTATCGCCTTGAATTTATACTGGAAAGGGCCATGGGCGAAAGTCGAAATCGGCCTAGGTAAAGGTAAACAAGAACACGATAAACGTGAAGACGGTAAGTCTCGCGACTGGGAACGTGAAAAATCACGCGTAATGAAAGACTCATTACGCTAAACTGGGCATAAATCACTCAGTTAGCCATTTCTATGGTTGCTCTATTGCAGTGCAGCGCGTAGAATGAAGTTATCGCTTTGGGGGCGATTTAGGATTCGACGAGATTCTTGAAACCCAAGGTGCATGCCGAGGGGCGGTTGGCCTCGTAAAAAGCCGCACTTAAACTATTCGCAAACGACGAACAGTACTCTCTAGCCGCTTAGGCCGCTAGCTTTCCACTCAGGTGTTTCTTGTGCGCAGAGATTCGGAAAGTCACCCAACACAGGATCGCGTGGAAACTTCGTCTGTAGTTGAAACGTTAAAACTAATCAGGCTCGCCAAAGTTAATCCTGTCTGTCGGAGTAGCTGCGGTTAACTAAAAGACATGACTAAGCATGTAGTACCGAGGATGTAGGTTTTTCGGACGCGGGTTCAAATCCCGCCGCCTCCACCACATTCGGGTCTGTTACCGCAGACCTTAAAAAGCCCCGTCGCTCTATGAGTGACGGGGCTTTTTCAATTCTTAGGATAACACCCTTCTAACAGCTTAGGCACTGCGCTTCACCAAACTAAAAACAAACCAAGCAATTGGTAATGCTGACAGCGGAGCTACTAGATCAGAAAGCCAGATTTCGCTTCCAGCACCGAAAAAGAATGCCAGTGCAGCCCATAGAGCTATGGAATATAAACCACAAACTATGACACAAAATTTAGCATGCTGTTCTTTGAGCATAAGGCCAAGAAATGTAGCTGATACTATAGTCGGAAGTATAAACCCACTGAATGCTGCAATGTCATCAAAAATGGGACTGCGCACGAACCCCTTTTGACTTGCTTGATCTGTAAAGACTAGACCAATGATGTCATATAACACACCAATAGAACCGTGATATGAAATATAATAAATTAACGCGCCAACTATGACCGCGATTACGCTTCTCATATTCACCTAACAGATAATTAGACTCCCTCTCCCAATTGCTATACTTATCAAGCAATTGTTATTAAATATAATTTGGAGTCTCAAAAGATGAACAATACTACAGTTGGTGTCGATTTGGCAAAAGATGTTATTCAAGTCTGTGTATTCTCAAAGAATAAGGTGCT
>NZ_JAUYVJ010000014.1:0-93495 GCF_030689115.1 Psychrobium sp. 1_MG-2023
TTTCATGTGAATCTCCTTGCAGTTAGCATACGAGAAAATTCTACGTTTGACTTCGATTATTTTAGGGGAGGGTTACCGAATCAGCGGATACGGTAGTGGCAGAGTTGTCTAAACTGGCGCTTGATTTTAATGTTGAAGTATTTGCAGGTGCTGGGCACCTCTGGACTGAGCAGCAGTATCAACTGGCGGGAAATAAAATAGTGGAGTTTCTAGATACAACTATCTAATTAACATCGTCAACTTAATAGTGCGGCGTCACTATTAAGTTGGCGCTCTTCTCCTTACAACATACTGAAGCGGGCATGCGTCTTTTTATTAATAACTAACTAACTTTCTTTGGTGGTTAATTCTTGTCTGACCCTTAGATGCTACTAAAATGTGATGATTATCTGTATCTACTAATGTATATTTCAGTAAAAAAATTGCCTTCATCATTTCGTAATCGATGGAGTTTGACTGACCCCTCTTTTTGCCATTCAGCGTTCTCTATTTTGTGCAATGTTGTGGCGATAACAACATTAAAATTTGATGCTTCGTCTGAGCTAATTTGCAATTTACAAAGTGTACTCTTACATTCAAGGCTTTCAATTAAAGCGCTTTCTTCATAAAGAAATACATCAAGTAAATTACGAACATTATGCTCACGTTGAGAACTCCATTCGTAATCAACGTTTTCTTGTTCATATATTTCGCTAATACTTAATACTTTTCTGGTTTCTTCACTAGCGACTTCATTGATATTTTCTACTATATCAATAGGCTTTGATGGCTCTTTTATCGTTGTTGAGTGGTTTGTTTCTTGCTTAGTGGTAATATTTTTCTCTGACAACTCCGTTGCCGTTTGAGGCTTAACGGCTATTTCTTCATTCATAACAGAGTCGTTAAACTTAGACACTGCAAACACACCAACCATTAGTAAAGCGATACAGACGACAACCAAATAGTTCTTTTCTTTTTTATTCAAAATTCAACCTACGGTATAGTTAACATATGATGTGCTACTGATACAATTGCCAAAGTTGAGAAATGGCAAAAATGGGTAAAGCCAGCCCCCAGAGAAAAAACTGATATTACAGCCAAGCCTATTAATTTATCTGATTTAGGCACTTCCTCTTTATGAGGCTTTACCTCAGCAACACGTATCGATAGAAAGTCAGAGTCCAAACTTTCTGGTCATTGATAATTCCCTTCACCCAAGGCTCTATCTATAGCGTTTTTTAATCCAATTAAGCCCGCATTATTGACAACAATGCAATCTTGATACGATTCATTGTAAATTTCGAGCTAAGGATTATTTTGTACTGGTGAATTACCGTTCTTTATAAGAACTTGATTATAAATGCTTATTTATTATATAAGTAAAGGCTAACATTAATGAGTTTGAACTTTGAAGTCAATAGAAACAGCATAGCGATAAATTACGTGTTTTTAATCAAACATCGCCTGCCATAAAGAAATGATATGCCTTGGCGATACTTAATCACGTCAGTATCTTTATAATTTGTACCTATACTCACTCTTTTTAAGTTGGCGCTCTTCTCCTTACAACATACTGAAGCGGCAATTAATCATTACTAGCTTAATGCCCAGAGGGTAATACAACCAAGACGCTTAAACCGCCATGCGCTTTATTATTAAAAATTAGCTTGCCTTGGTGCGCCTCAATAATTTCTCGACAGAGAGCGAGGCCTAATCCAGTGCCTGAATGCTTGGTTGAGTAAAAAGGCAATAGGGCATTTTGAATCACTTCTTGTGACATACCACTGCCATTATCACTAATTTCAATCTCGACTCGTTGATGTTGTTGGTTGATTGATAGTGTTATTGGGCCCACGGGATCCGCCTCATGCGCGTTCTTTAAGATATTAATCAATACTTGCTCTAGCTGAGCGACATCGGCTTGTACGCCTGTTGTCGGCAGTGTTGATTGTAATGTAAAAGGATAAAACGCTTGGAGTTGCTCTAATAGGCGAGGCCAATCTACTAAGGATTTTTGCGGTAATTTAACCTTGGTCAAGCTGGCATAACCTTTGATGAAGTCATTCAGGTGGTTAACTCGGCCGCTGATTGTATTAAAGACGCGATTTAAGCGCGGCTCATTGAGATTTTTAGCTAGTAACTCACCACTGTGACACATTGAGCTGATTGGTGCGATTGAGTTATTTAACTCGTGACTGATGACGCTGATGACTTTTTTCCACGTTTCAACTTCTTGCTTGGACAGCTCTTGGGTAATGGTTTTTAAGATATAGAGTTGGTGGCTCGCCTGATGTATTTGAACGTGTGATGAAGTGACGTGCCAAGCTTGTTGCTGATTACTTTTATCGGTGAGGGTAAAAATCGACTCGCCCTGACTATTAAGCGCGCTTTGGAACTCAGGAGCTAACGAACTGACTAGCAACTGCCAGTCCATCCCCAGAATACTGTCTTTAGTATTAAAGGTTTGTTGGGCGGCGGTATTGGTGAAAATTACTTTGCCACGTTGGTCGACTAAAATGGTGACCATAGGCGATGCGTTTAACACCTTATCAAGTAACATCTCGCGCTGATAAAGGTGTTGTCTTTCGTTGCGTAACTTTTCGCTGGTTTGGTTAAAGGCATGAAAGATCGCTGCATGCTTTGAATCTTTTTCATTTAAACTGACCGAAAAGTCGTTATCCCTTAAACTCTGTAGGCCATGGATTAAGCTGTTTAGACTGTGCTGGTAATCACTGTCTTTCTTGGTGATAACCTTGAAAGTGACATAAGCGGTGATCAACAGTAATGCGATGATGGCGATGGGGTAGTCGAGCATAAAGAAATAACTTAGCCCTAAGAATACACCATGGGTAAAGACTAAAAAGAGTGTTGACTTCATACCTAACCCTTTTGCATCAGTTGGTGTTTTTCAATGCGGCGGTATAGTGCTTGTCGGCTTATACCTAGTTCGCTGGCTGCCCGTGAGATTATCCATTGATGATTATCAAGTACACTTTGTAAATGACTTGCTTCATCAAGCTCAGCCAGCCTCGTTGTGTGTGCACTTGGTATCGCTGGCGCGTTTGCATGCGGGCTAAAATCTTCTGGGCGCAGAAGCTCACTCTCTGAGAACACTTTGGCACGCTTACACATGTTTTCTAGTTCGCGCACGTTGCCTGGCCAAGTATGCGCGAGCAAAAAGACTTGAGCTTGTGGTGATAATTGATAGTCATCACCAATAAAATAGTAGGTGAGGGGTAAAATATCATCTTTACGTTGCACGAGTGGCTTAAGGTTTAGCTCAACCACATTTAGGCGATAAAAGAGGTCTTCTCTAAACTCTCCTTGCATAATGGCTTGGCTCAGTTCGGCATTAGTGGCGCTAATAATACGCACATCGACATTGATTGTTTCGGTGGAGCCGACTCGCTCAAATTGCCCTGTTTGTAATACCCGCAATAACTTCATTTGCCCCGATAGCGATAAATTACCAATTTCATCAAGAAAAATAGTGCCGCCATTTGCGGCTTCAAAGCGGCCTGCTCGGCTGGTGTTAGCCCCAGTAAAAGCGCCTTTTTCAACACCGAACAGTTCTGATTCAATGAGTTCGCTGGGCAGAGCCCCCATATTCACTTTTAAAAAAGGCTGTGTTGCCCGTGACGAGTGCTGGTGAATAAAATCAGCCACACGCTCTTTACCGCAACCATTAGCCCCTGTGATTAGTACGCTAATATCAGAAGGCGCTACTTTTTTGGCCATTGCAACAAGCTGAGTCATTGCATCGCTTTGATAAATGAGATTGCTTTGAGGGGGGGATTGACTATTGACTGACTGACTAATGTGATTGGCGATGATATCGAGCAATCTCCGATCATCCCACGGTTTGGGTAAATAATCTGCAGCGCCCGCTTTGACGAGCTCTATGGCCGTTTCTAATTGACTCCATGCAGTAATAATTATGATAGGCGTGTTGGGTGACAGCTCTTTTAATTGATAAAAAAGATCCTTGCCCTCAGCGCCCGAGGTCGTTCCTTGACTGAAATTCATGTCCTGAATAATCAAGTCGATCTGTTGATTACTCACCGCTAATACTGCCTCTTTGACTGTATTAGCGGTGCTTACTTGATAATCATGCAGGCTTAATAATAAATCCAGGGCGTCAATGATATCTGGATTATCATCAATGATTAAAACTCGCTGCATGCTCTGTCCTTAAAGTGTTCTGGTTGCTGTGACCGGTGATATTTTTGTCGTTTTAAATGCTGGCAGCCATGTGGCTAATGTGCCGGCGAGAAATATCGTTAAAACGGCAAGGCAATATAACATAACGTCAGGCTTATCGATTTCAATGACCTGACTCAGCATGATATTAAGTCCGATCACGGCAAAAATACCTATGATACTCGCGATTAAACTCATTAACCAATTTTCGCTAAATACATATAACATAATATCTTTTTTTCGAGCACCTAACGCACGGCGAATGCCAATATATTTACGTTGTTGAGTGACATGAAAGTGTGCATGAGCAAAACTACTGACCACAGTCACCCCAACCATTAAAAAAGATAACACGGCAAATAAGCTCGCTAGCCCAGTCTCTTCACTAAAGAAGTGGGTTAATCGTTCAGGCATACTTTGAATTCTAGTGATATCTCGTTCTGGGTGAACAGATAAAATGGTGTCTCTTAACTTTTCTTGTACTTGTGCCAATTGTCCCGGTTCAACTTGCACAATATAGCGTTGGCCAAAATCGGATTGGGAATACATAAAGTTACCAAAGAGCGCAAAATATTTAATATCTCTCGGTTGATTTGGGTTAACAATAAAGTCTTTATAAATACCCACTACTCGCCCATTATTGGTTAATTCACCCAGCGCTGGTTTATTGGGAAATACGCGCTTAGCCAAGGATTCTGACACAATGATTTGACGTTCAATCTCTTGACCTTCTTTGGGGTTGTAATAGTCGTTAGTAAAGTCATCTTCTGAGGTCAAACCGCGACCTTCAATAATCTCTACCCCTAAGTTTTTAAGCCCAATTTCGCTTGAAAAAAAGTGAGGAACATACGCTAAATCTTGGCTGGTGATAGCATCGTCAGGTAAATCGGCTGCTTGTACATTACCATTCCAGCCACCGTTTTGGATTGGCAGCTGGTTATAATAAGCGGCACTAATAACGCCATCTAATGCGGTAATTTTAGCTATATCCTGCTGTGTAATCGATTGGAAATAGCTTGGGTCTCTAAATTGTGCAGAGGTTGGTGTCAGCTCTACGGCAATTAAATTATCAACATTAAAACCAAGGGGGGTCTTTAACTTTTCCTGAGCGCTGTTGGTTAAAATAACCGTATTGACCATTAGCCCGATGGTTAAGCTCAGTTGCAATAACAATAGCGTTGTTGCGAACTTTCTAAGGCGCAGTGATTTTAATAATGCTTTGATATTCATTGGATAGCCTTATTTTAGTGTGGTTGATAGTTCATTGCGACAAGCGCGAATAAGCGGGTAAAGCATACTGATAAACGATGTGAATAATGCAATCGCAACACCTATTACAATCAGCTCAGCGTTGATATCACTCATGTTTTCAAGCTTAGGAAATAAGCTCAATGATAGCTGAAGGAATACCCAGCCAAAGAATAAAGCAAGAGCTGAGCAACACAGGCCAATCAAGCTACTTTCGACAAAACCTTGATAGAATATATCTGTTTTACTGGCCCCGACGGCACGGCGCAATCCGGTTTCAAAGCGCGCTGCATGATAGCGAGCAAGTAATAAACTACTGGCATTAAAAATACACACGGCAAGGAATAATAAAGTGGCAAGGCCAAACGCTAACATGCTTTCATCGACCACGTTATTGTGTGCTAGCCATTGGTTAACATCTAACAGACGATTATTAATGGCTAAAGGGTGTTCTCCCGCGTCTTTTAATGCTTGGCTATAGCTATCTAAATAGTTTTGAAAGCTGGCTTTTTGTTGTGGGGTATCAAGCTGTACGAAGGCTTGTAAGTAGAATACATTTTTCTCTCGCGTGTCTGATGGCGAGCTAAACGCTTGTGTTGATGTTGTACGAACCGTAATTCCCCATTCGTTAGTTAACGCTGTCTCTAATGGCGCATAGATATCATCAGTTAAATTAAAGGCTTGGTTACCATCTGCGTGGTAAAAAAGAGGCTTAAGGTGCCAAGGTTGTAAGATACCGACGATAGTCAGCGGCTGGTCATTAACATCAATGGTTTTGCCAAGGTTGTTACCCCCACCAAATAATTGCTGATTAAGCACGTGACCAATAACAACTTGGCTGGCATTGTCACTTGTCCAATGTGAGCCATAAGCGAATGGAGTGTCTGTTAATTCAAAGAACCCCGATGTAGTTGCGCGCACTTTTGCTTGATAGCGAGTTAAGTTTTTGGCCTCTGTTGCACGCGTATACACTTGAGATTGGTAATGTGCCATGGTCTGGCTAGCAATGTCATTATTTAATATATGCATTGCATCGCGATAGCGCATCACGTTCAACGGTTCCGATCTGCTAGGATCATTATTTGTCCATGTGCTGAGGCTAACGTTAAAAATAACGCTACTTTTATGAGGGATAGGATCACTGGCCATTGATTTAATAATTGCTAAATTAGCGAGTAATACACCGACGCCAATGGCTAATGTTGTGATCATTAACGTGAAGAACAGGCTATTTCTTTTTAAGTTTCTCAGGCTTAATCTAAGATAATATAAAAACATTTCCATGATAGTTTCCTTATGCACTCACTTCAATCGGTGCATTATCCATGGTGGGTGCATAGATACTGTGATCGGTGATTTGTCCATCAATGACTTGCACATTACGGCCAACGGCGCGGGCTTGATCTGGGTCGTGAGTTACCATCACGATCGTACTGCCTTGTTGATTTAAAGTATGCAGTAAGTCCATCACTTGTCTTGCCATTAGGGAGTCAAGGTTACCAGTGGGCTCATCGGCTAATAATATCTTTGGTTCGCCTGCTAATGCTCTGGCAATAGCGACACGCTGTTGTTGACCTCCAGATAATTGGCTTGGTAAATAGTTAGCACGACTGGCTAAACCAACTTGTTCAAGGGATTGTTCGATACGGCGTTTGCGCTCAGCGGCATTAAACCCACGGTAGCGCAGCGGCATATCAATGTTATCAAATAAGCTGAAGTCGGGTATCAGGTTGTAGTTTTGAAAAATAAAGCCAATTTTCTCGTTACGCAGTCTCGATAGCTCGTTATCGCTAAGCCCTTGAATGTTTACGCCATCAAGTTCGTAACTGCCTTGGTCAAAATTATCGAGTAACCCAGCGACATTTAAAAAGGTTGATTTACCCGAGCCTGAGGGACCTGTCACAGCGACAAACTCTCCTGCGTTTACCTCTAAACTAAAATCGCGTAGGGCATGAGTTTTAATGGTGTCACTGCGGTAAATTCGGCTGATTTTTTTCATGTGTAACATAGTTGTTTATTCCTAATAAAGGTTGTGGCTTAGCGCGGACTAAGCCACATAGATTAGTTGTTTAATTTAATTGTTGAGGCTAAGTTGAAATCGCTATAATCGGAGATGATAATTTTATCTCCAACATTTAAACCGCCAGTTATTTCTATGTATTCAACACTTTGAGAGCCTGTGCTGATTGGTGTGCGCAATGCCTTATCTTCGTTAATGACATAGGCTGCCTGACCTGCTGATGATTTTAAAAATGCACCTCGTTTGACCATTAACACATTCTCTTTTTTCTCAAATTCGATTCTTGCGTTCATGCGTTGATTTTGGCGTAGGGTTTTGGCGTCATTGGCATTAACTGACACACGAACCATGACTTGGTTGTTCTTTATCTCTGGCGAGACGGAAATGACTTTTCCTACTAGCTCTTTCCCTGCTATCTTCATGTTAACGATTAAGCCAAGACCAAGGTCGTCAGCATAAAACTCTGGCACATTGAGTTCAGCTTCGTACTGGCTTAAATCGACCACGGTCATAATCGGGTGAGCGTCTGACACTCTTTCTTTTTGTTGCACTAACCAATTGCCGACAATGCCAGTCACGGGAGCGCGTATATTCAGTTGTTGCTGTCTGCGTTCTAGCTCTTTAACGATCAGTTGTTGGTTATTTACTGAAAATTGACGGGTTTTGTTCTCAAATTCTAAGCGTTTTTTAGCGAGCTCAACGCGCTTTTTAGCATGTTGATAGTAGAGCTTTGCCTCGGTCTTTTCATCTTGGGTCGTCACTAAATCAATTTCACTGATCACTTGTTGCTTAAAAGACAGTTCTGCACGTTTTAATTCTCTAATACTGGCATTGAGTCTTAACTGAGCAGTATCTAAGCCTCTTTCAAGATCTAATTGGGCTTCGCTATCTTGAAGTGCGCCACGGCTGGCTTCTATTTTTAATCTCGCTAGAGTTGATTGTTCTTGGGCAAGGAGTGAGCTTAATTCTGGGCTAGCTAAGGTCGCAATAATATCACCCGCTAAGACATTGTCTCCGGGTTTAGCATGCATGGTGATTTGTCCCGGCTCTGAACTATAAACTTGAGGCGCGTTAGCGGCAACCAACTTTCCTGATACGGCGATATCGCGAATTAGGGTGCCTTTGGTCACGCTTGCCGTTAGTAATGATTGGTTATCAAACGCTGATACACCATTAACCCACTGACTTAATGTTGGTTGGCTGAACCAGATAAGTAAACAGGCGAAAGGTAAAATTAGCGCATACTTTTTCCAGCGTTGTGTTGTGGTGATCTCAATTGCTTCATCCTGTCCACTTGTTCCATTAATCATCGTCGTTGCTCATTATTGTTGTTTACTAACCAGTGGCTGCAGCTAGCATGCCAAAATATTAATTTGTTGTAAGTTGTTGTATTTAAGTTGTTTAGTTCGTTGTTCTTTAGAGGTTGTTAAAAGAGAAGTGTCCGTTCGGACACTATTTACTGTCCGCGAGTGTCCGAACTGTTCGGTGTGGACACTCGGGGTGAACAACCAAATTTCGAGTGTTTAGACCATCAAAAAAATATCAGGTATCTCGTGGTTAACATTATTTTTACTGAGCATTCTTTAGTGCTGTATGTGTTGGTTGGGAGCGGAAAAAATGTGATTGCGAGTGTGAGTCTTGAAGACGTCGTTGGTGAGTGCGTCAATAAATAATAAATTTTAAGGCGTGCCGCCAACCGGAACTTCTTTCCTAATTCAGCCCCAAATGACGAAACCAGCCGTAAAGCGTTTTCACTAATAGCTCGTCGTTGTGTGAGCTGACTAATTCTGTTTGTCGGTAGTCTGGATGACGGTTTTTATTACTAAATAGCTTGCGTTGTCTCATTGTTTCAAGAGTTGTAGGCCGCTCAATTTGATAAACATCCAGCACGGGAATATTAAGTTTGGTGATTTGGTTGGCTAATTTTTGTTGTGTTGTTGCTAGCTCATCATTGGTCAATGTTGCGAAAGCTACATGCGCATCAAGTATAACAATACCACTTGGTGGGCGAAGGTGTTTACTGCTTAGTGCTTTTGTTAAGTAAGCGATTTGACGGCCTTGAATAATCAGTACGGAGTGTTTTGATATTTGCCCTGCGGTGTTTAACGCGGAATTAAGGCGGCTAATCAGTTCTAGGGTGTAAGGGTTGTTGGTCTCACTTGAATTGGCTTGAGGATCAGAGGCCGCTTCTGCCGCATTGGCTCCTGTCTCTTCTGATGAGGGGGAAACTTCATTTAGTAAATGAGCACTGGGCGGCATAATTGATAAGGTCATCCAGCCTTTTTCTGTTAGCCCTGTACGTAAATTCTCAATTAACTCAGGATTGTTAAGCGGGGTTGTCATATCGCTTAAAATGATGGCAACGCCGTGGCGAGTTGCTGCCATGTAGTCGCGCTGAAGAACTAAAAACTTGCCGCTAGCACTGTCAAACCATTTTACTTCAGCGGGTGGGAAGTGTTGTGCTAGTAGTTGCTCACTGACTGATTTTTTCGCTTGTGCCTGTTCTTCCTCTTGAGCAAAGCCGCAGGTTGATAGCGTTAGCATTGCGCAAACAGCCACAAACTTACTTAACTTCCACATCGCGTTACTACCCAAACTAATCACCATCAATCGTTATCTGTTTTTATAAAAGCTTAAAGCAATTTATATTCCAATGCACTGGAATGTCAGTGAAGATAATTGATGGGTGACAATGTTAAGTTAACGAAACCCTTGGCTCAAAAGGGCTCGGCGCGGTAAACGTGATGCGTTCCTCAGTACTTGGATGCTCGATGGTCAGTGTTAGTGCATGCAAGTCTAATCGTGGTGACATTGGCAGTGCGTCAGGACGGCCATAGAAGTCATCGCCAAGAATTGGATGGCCTATTTGTTGCATATGTACACGTAGCTGATGCGAGCGTCCGGTGACAGGCGTTAACTCGACTAGGGTTGAGTTTTCTTCTTTTGACAGTATTTGCCAATGTGTTAATGAGGGCTTGCCATTCTCATGATCGACCATTTGTAATGGGCGGTTTGGCCAATCACAAATTAACGGTAAATCGACACTGCCACTGCTCTGTTCTGGGTGGCCTAGCACTCTGGCTAGGTATTTCTTTTCCGTGGTGCGCTGTTGAAACTGACGAGAAATATGACTTTGTGCCGCTTTATTTAATGCAAACAACATCAGCCCTGAGGTGTCCATGTCGAGACGATGCACCACAAGTGCTGTTGGCAAGACGCGCATTAAGCGTAATGTTAGGCTATCACGATGGATTAGTTGACGGCCAGGCACCGACAATAGGCCACTTGGTTTATTGAGAACCGCAATGTCATCGTCTTGATAGATAATATCAAGCCAAGGGCTTACTGGTGGGTTGTACACAAATGTCATAAGGTTCTCTGTCGTTTTTATAAAAGCGGGGCTATTGTAATGGTTTTAAGGTTAAAGGCTAGATTAAAAGGTAGAATTAAAGGCATAGCGCGTGCTGCCGATAGATTAAGTTAAGTCTATGTCATTCATAGGTAAGGTGTCGATAAGGTATAAACAATGATCCATAATAAAATATATGTTGCGATAACCGCTTTGGTGTTGCTTTTTTGTAAGCCGAGTGAGGCGTTTGCACCTAATGAAGATGGCGTGATCCAGCTGTATTCCCAGCGTGAGCTGTTAGCGCTGATTGCTGAAAATACTCATTTACAGCGAGTTCGTGCGGATGATTGTCAGCTGGTGGAAGATATTAAAGCCCGTGCTGAAATCGTACAGCTGCCAAGCTACCAGTTTCTTTATGGTGACATGTTAGCTTATGGTGTGTGTGTGAAGCGTGATGAAAAGTATGGCGTGTATATGATGGAGCAAAGTGCTCATCAGGGACTCGTTGAAGCGATTGAACAACTTGGCCGTTATTACCATATTGGTAAGTTTTTTCAGCCAAACACCAAGCGCGCACTCTATTATTTAACCGAAGCGGCGAGCTTGGGTAATTTGAAAGCGCAAATACGCTTGGTGGAAATTTTAGCCGATGAGCAGGGTAGCCCAGTTGATTATGAGCGTGCTTATCACTGGTTATATAATTCAATTATTGCTGATGATGAGAAAAAGCAATATGTCACTGAGCTATTAACCAAACTGGCTCAGCTGATGCCGCCAAGTGTGATTGAACGTGCTCAGCGGCCGTTAATTAAATAGTGAAATAACATATACGATGTAGCCTAACCATTGTTAGGCTACATTATGTTTGGGTTATAGCCATAACCTGATAGATTTATCTTTAAATTGAATTGCGCTGTATAACCCCGCAAAATCACTGCCCAAGATCAGGTCACATTGCATAAAACCGTCATGAGGCAATAAAGCGACTTCAATTGGCTTATCCGAAACCATCAATGGCATCTTATATTGACCTTGGTGTTGATCGTTTTCCCCTTTGCTCAACAACCGACTAAGATCTTGTGGTGTTATGCCATATCGCTCACGGTAGCGCCTGGTGATATAAGAATCTCGACTACCGCTATCAAGGCACAGATTCAAGCGTACGCCATTATCAAGTTGCTGGAATACGGGAAAACCATCACTAAAGAAAAATGGCACACTGATGTCGGGCTCAGCTAAAGGCTCATTGTGGTGGCTTAAAATGGCGTGTTGTTGATACAAACTTGGCATAGCAACGACTTTTTCTTGCTGTTTGTCTTTTGCCCAGAGAACCCCTAACTCACTATGCTGGTTACAACGAATCAGTGTCTTGTGGGTACGCGCTAACGTAGCAACTTGCTGTGAACCCGTTAATCGGCACGATTGTTGTGCTAAAGGCCAAACATTTTGACTTGCACCACTGTCTGCTAGCCACTGACGTTGATTAATGAACCTACCTTCGTTATTTAAGATATAGCGGGGATTGGGCTTGTGCCGAGTGTCTTTATTCAAGTGATTATTTTTTTGTTGTGCTAACAAAGTAATATCTTGTTGTAATGCTCGATATCGCTTTGAAAATCCCGTCGCGCTAGAGGGTAACTGACTCGGTAAGCTAAGGTGCGATTGGGCAACTTGATGTTGGTATAAGGTCAGGTAATCAATGATAAACCCGGTGCACGCTTTGGCTAATTGAGGTGAATAATCAAGTGTTTCGCAGTAAGAAAAAGCACGGTTGTATTCGATGCTCCCTCGTTTAATCTGGTCAATAAAGGTATAAAATTCATTTATTGTTGTGTTATGAGTTGGTGACGGTATTTGTGAAAAGTCGAAATCGAGTAATTGTAATTTGATCGCAAAAGCATCAACTAGCTGGTTTGGATTGCATTCGGGGATCGAACTAAATAATTCCGCCAAGGTATTCATGGGTTTATTAAGTTCCCATAATACATAAAAGTGGTACATGTTTAAGGCTGGCGATAAGGCTCTGCGGTGGCTCTCTTGAAGCGTAGCCCCTGTAACAGAGCGAAATGTCGATGGTGTTGCTGGGCTCCTTTGCTTCATTTGTTTAAAAACAATAGGGGACTGGCAGCCTGCCCATACTTTTTTTTGAATTCGTATAGAGTCCTCACTGAGCGTAAGATTTCTTTTTGTTGGCGATCCAATAGTCACGTCGGTTAGTATGCTTTCTGTTATAGATTCGATAAGGTATGATTGGAATTCGTTGATTGTGTGCTCATCATCTATATTCCCCCTTGATGTTAATCGGTAGGGTAATGTTTTCGCGTGATGCAGTTCATGAAAGAGGGTGGGATAAAAATTATCAAAGATGTTGATATTAAATAACGTATCTTCATTAAACCCTGAGTCAATACTTGCTTGGCGCAGTGGAGCATATTCGAGATGAGGAATGACCAAGTGAGCGCAAGGTTTGATTGAATGGTAGCGTAAAAATTGACTCGATTTCTCCACCACCGACAAACACAGCGGCATATCATTAAAGAAAAAGGGCGCAAGTAGCGAGCTGTTAATTTGTTCCATTAGGCGAGGGTGATTTTTGCTAAAGCCTTCTTTGTATTTCGCAATATCGATTGGGCTGAGTTGACAGTCAAATTTGATATCCAGTGGTGTGAGTCCTGGAACATGGTGGCTTTGACAAAAATTTATTTCGTTTAATTCTCCTGTGTACTCGCTGACAATGATAGGGTCTACGATGGGGGGGATTATTACTTTGTGGTGGCCAAAGCCATCTTTAGCAAAAGGGTCTAGCATGTTGCTACAGCCCGAGAGTAATACAACGAATAGAAAAGTTATAAATAGGTGCTTGTAAGTCATCTTATTCCTTTATATTTATAAGCTTACTTCATTGTAAGCGAGAGTAATCTATAATATTTGAATCGAATTTCATAATCTTTTGTTGTATTTTTATTCGACTTTTTAGATTGTGTGTTGCTTTCGATGGGGGCTTGTAATGAGATTAATTTGTTCACTATTGGAGTTGCTATCAATCTAATGATTCATTTTTAGGCAGCGCGCTTTATCTCTGTTATACTAGCGGCAATTATTCAAATATGACGCTTATTAATGTCCAAAAAATTTACTGTCGATCAAGATCCCCATTTTGAGCGCGAGAAGCAAAACTACGAAAACCCTATCGCTAGCCGCGAGTCAATCCTCGAATTACTCAAACAATCTGATGCCCCGTTAAAGCGTGAGCAGATTGCTGCAGCATTCTCAATCACTGAACCTGATCCCTTAGAAGGCTTACGTCGTCGCTTGCGTGCGATGGAACGTGATGGCCAAGCGGTTTATATCCGTAATGGTAGCTACGGCTTACCAGAGCGTATGGATTTAATGCGTGGAAAAATCTTAGGTCACCGTGATGGTTTTGGCTTCTTCCGCCCTGATGATGGTGGCAAGGATCTGTTTGTTGACCAAAAACAAATGCATACCGTATTTCACGGTGATGTAGTTTTAGCTCAGCACAGCACTTTTGGTCGCGGTAAACGTGATGCACGCATTGTTCGTGTCGTTGAGTTTGGAAAGGCGGAATACGTGGGTCGCTTTTTTGTTGATGGTGACATTTCATTTGTAGTGCCTGATGAAGCGCGTATTGCCCAAGATATTATTATTCCGCCTGAATGTGTTAATGGTGCGCGTAATGGTCAGGTTGTTATTGTAAAAATAACCAAGCGCCCAACGCGTCATCAAAGCCCGTTAGGTGAAATTAGCCAAATTATGGGTGATGAAATGGATCCTGGCATGGAGATCGATATTGCCCTGCGTAACCATGACCTCCCGCATGAGTTCTCTGATGCTGTTGCTGCTGAAATCGCAGACTTAGGTGAAGAGGTTCCAGAAAGCGCCAAAGAAGGACGTGTTGATTTACGTGATTTACCGTTAATTACTATTGATGGCGAAGATGCTCGAGACTTTGATGATGCGGTTTATTGTCAGCGCAAGAAAAGCGGCGGCTGGCGTCTATGGGTTGCGATTGCTGATGTCAGTAGCTACGTAAAAATGGGTACAGCGCTAGATACCGAAGCGTTAGAGCGCGGTAACTCGGTATATTTCCCGGCTAATGTTATTCCAATGTTGCCAGAGATCCTGTCAAATGGCTTATGTTCATTAAACCCAAAGGTTGACCGTTTATGTATGGTTTGTGAAATGACCATCAGTGAAGCGGGTAACTTGTCAGGCTATAAATTCTATCCCGCGTTAATGAACTCTCACGCTCGGTTAACTTATAATAAAGTTGCTGCGATGTTAGAAGGTGATAAAGCGTTATGTGAAGAATACGCTCCTGTGCTAGGTGATATTAAAGAGCTTCATAAACTTTACACGGCATTAAACGACAAACGTTTAGCCCGTGGTGCAATTGCATTTGAAACATCAGAAACGCAATTTGTATTCAATGAAAACCGTAAGATCGATAAAATTGTTCCGCTGGTGCGTAACGATGCGCATAAGATGATTGAAGAGTGCATGATCTTAGCCAATGTTGCCTCAGCTAAGTTTGTTGAAAAGCATAGTGGCGTTGCGTTGTTCCGTGTCCATGACACGCCGGGTGATGAAAAGCTCACTAATTTCAGAGCATTCTTAGGTGAATTAGGCCTTTCTCTAGGCGGTGGTGATAAACCAACCCCTGCTGATTATGCTGAGCTGTTAGAAAAAGTAAAAGACCGTGATGACAGCGAGCTGATTCAGATCATGTTATTACGTTCAATGAAACAAGCGGTATATGCACCTGAAGATGATGGCCACTTTGGTCTAGCGCTAGATAATTATAGTCACTTTACGTCGCCAATTCGTCGTTACCCTGATTTGATCTTGCATCGTACGATTAAGTCGTTACTGATCAAACTTAAGAAACTTGATCAAGACTACGGCAAGAAAATTGGTGCTTATCGTTATGAGAACGAGCAAGTTAGTAACCTAGGTGATCATTGTTCAATGACCGAGCGACGCGCCGATGATGCAACGCGTGATGTGGCTGATTGGTTAAAGTGTGAATATATGCTCGATCATGTCGGTGATACGTTTTCAGGTACGATTAGTACGGTGACTAGCTTTGGTTGTTTTGTGCGTTTAGATGACATCAATATCGAAGGGTTACTGCATATTAGCGCCCTTGATGAAGATTATTAT
This sequence comes from Psychrobium sp. 1_MG-2023, assembly GCF_030689115.1. Classification (NCBI taxonomy): domain Bacteria; kingdom Pseudomonadati; phylum Pseudomonadota; class Gammaproteobacteria; order Alteromonadales; family Shewanellaceae; genus Psychrobium; species Psychrobium sp. 1_MG-2023. The sequence continues at coordinate 15,981 of NZ_JAUYVJ010000014.1, forward strand.
CACTTTGACCCGGTTAAGGCTCGCTTAGTCGCTGAGCACAGTAATGTAACCTATCACATGGGCGATCGCATTGAAGTTAAAGTGGCCTCTGTCAATCTTGATGATAAGAAAATTGATTTAACGCTTAGTTCGTTTAAACCGAAAAAACGCCGTTCAAGTCGTAGCAAGCCTCCCGTAGGCAGTGATAAGTCTGGTTCGGATAAGCCAAATAAACGCTCGTCGGGCAAGCGCGATCAAAAGAAATCGCACAGCAAGTCTGGCGCGAGCAAACCAAGTAACACCAAGTCACGCCCTGGTAAAAATGCGCGTGACAAAAAGAACAATTAAGGTATAGAAGTTAAATGAGTAAGCACGATTTATTATTTGGTCTTCATAGCATTGAAGCGGTTTTAAACAATGAGCCTGAGCGCATTCTAGAAATTTTCGCGCTAAAAGGGCGTGATGATGATCGAATGAATAAAGTAATCAGCTTGGCCCGTAAACACGGTGTCAGTGTTGCTTTTGTGGCGAAGAAAAAGTTAGAAGACCGTGCCGATGGTGAGTCACATCAAGGTATTATGGCTAATGCTCGTGCGGCGCGCGTTAAAAATGAAGCGGATCTTGATGAAATTATTGCCAATAATGAGCAGCCTTTTTTGCTGATCCTCGATGGCGTAACCGACCCACATAACTTAGGCGCTTGTATCCGTAGTGCTGATGCTGCGGGTGTCCATGCGGTTATCGTGCCTAAAGATAACGCCGCGTCATTAACCCCTGTGGTTCGTAAAGTGGCTTGTGGTGCCGCTGAAACGATGCCATTAATTCAAGTGACTAATTTAGCGCGTACTATGCGTGAGATTCAGCAGCAAGGCATTTGGGTTTACGGCACGGCAGGTGAAGCAACTCAAGCGTTATATGAGACTAAGCTAACGGGACCTATTGCAATTGTGATGGGGGCAGAAGGCAGCGGTATGCGCCGTTTGACTCGCGAGCATTGTGATACGTTAGTGTCACTGCCAATGGCTGGTAGTGTGTCGAGTTTAAATGTGTCAGTTACGACCGGTATTTGCTTATTTGAAGTAGTGCGTCAACGCGGGCTTGTGTAAATAACAAGCAATGACAGAGTTAAAAAAAGGATATCGCTCACGATATCCTTTTTTATTGGCGAAAGGTTGAATAATCAGGGCGTTTACCATTGCTCTTGACTAGTTATTCATCTATAATTCGCGTCCAAATTCGGCTATCAATAGTTCCTTGCCCTCATACTGGTCTAGCCGAGCCATGTACGGGCTAATAAACCGTAAGGAAATATAAATGCGTCATTACGAAATCGTATTTATGGTTCACCCTGATCAGAGTGAACAAGTACCTGCAATGATTGAGCGTTACACTGCTTCTATCAAAGATTCTGGTGGTGAAATTCACCGTTTAGAAGATTGGGGCCGTCGTCAATTAGCATACCCAATCGAAAAACTGCACAAAGCACACTACGTTCTTTTGAACGTTGAAGCTGGTCAAGAAGTAATGGATGAGTTAGAGCATAACTTCCGTTACAACGATGCAGTAATTCGTAGCCTAGTACTTCGTACTAAAGGTGCAATCACTGAAGCTTCTGACATTGCTAAAGCAAAAGAAGAACGTCGTGAAAGCAAGCGTCGCGAAGCACCAGCTAGCGAAGCTACTACTGAGCAACCAGCTGCAGAGTAATTTGACTATTGATGACTGAAAATTCAACGGTAATTAGTGGCACATTGTGTTCTAGCCCGAGAAAAAAGGTCAGCCCCGCAGGTATTCCACACACTTATATAGTGATGGACCACCGCTCACAACAGATTGAAGCAGGATTTCCTCGCGGAATATATTGCAGAATGACCGTTGTAATTAGTGGGCAAGATATGCAAGTTACCGCTGAAAAGTTGGTAAAGGGCAGTAATATTAAGGCAAGTGGTTATCTTGTCTGGCATCAAGGCCGAAATAGCTCGCCAAAAATAGTATTACATGCTCATTCGATTGAATTGATGAATTAGGAGAACTCTCCATGGCACGTTTTTTTAGACGTCGTAAGTTCTGTCGCTTCACCGCTGAAGGTGTTGCACAAATAGATTATAAAGATATCGCTACTTTGAAAAATTATATCACTGAAAGTGGTAAAATTGTTCCTAGTCGTATTACTGGTACTCGCGCTAAATATCAGCGTCAGCTTGGTGTTGCAATCAAGCGCGCTCGTTACCTAGCTTTACTTCCATACACAGACTTACACCAGTAAGTCGGTTATTGAATTTTTAGGAGATAGGTAATGCAAGTTATTCTACTTGATAAAATTGCTAAGCTTGGTGGTTTAGGTGATAACGTTTCAGTTAAGTCTGGTTTCGCACGTAACTACCTTTTACCGCAAGGTAAAGCTGTATTCGCAAGCAAAGAAAACATCGCTAAGTTCGAAGAGCGTCGCGCTGAGTTAGAAGCTAAATTAGCTGCTGACCTTGCAAACGCACAAGCACGTGCTGAGAAAGTTAACGCGTTAGAAAACGTTGTTATCACTTCTTCAGCTGGCGAAGAAGGTAAATTATTCGGTTCTATCGGTACTCGCGATATTGCTGATGCAGTTACTGCTGCTGGTGTTGAGCTAGCTAAAAGTGAAGTTCGTCTTTCTGAAGGCGCACTACGTCACACTGGCGAATTCGAAATCGTTGTTCACCTTCACTCTGAAGTTGACGCGACTGTTACTATCGAGATCGTTGCTGAATAATTTCAGTTACTTTTAGATAGTCAAAAAACCACTTGAATTTTCAAGTGGTTTTTTTTTGTCCTAATTTCAAGATTCCCCCTTCTTTTCTATATAGTCCTATTTAGTAGTGTCAAAAAATTGCCAATCTCAGTCAACAGAATTCAAAATCTCATCTAAACTTAAATTGATTAAAGATTAAGAATCTAAGTGAATGTTGATGATGGTATATAAGATATCTATGGAGGGTGTATGCTCAATGAGGTTATTGTACTGCTAAAGAGTTGCTTACAAATTAGTGACACTTCTGATTGGGATGGTGACACGGAGTTACTCGGTGCTATTGCTGAATTTGATTCAATGGCGGTGGTGACTGTTATTACTCAGCTTGAAGAGGACTTTGGCTTAATCATTGATGATGATGATATCAACGCTGAGGTCTTTGAAACAGTCGGCACCCTAACCTCGTTTGTACAAACAAGGTGTTAACAGATAATGAAAGCATCGATGCGCTTTTTTGACAGCTTAGACAGCCGTTTATTGCTTACTGGTTTTGAATCAAAAAAAGTGATCACAAGTTGCATAATTGTGATTATGCCGTTTGCTGAAGAGATGAATAAGAGTCGCCATATGGTGACGCGCTTTGCGGCGGAGCTTATTGAAAAAGTGCACCACGGTGTGGCTGTACATATTGTTGACTTATATGGTACGGGAGATAGTGAAGGTGATCTTGAAACTGCGACCATTAATATGTGGCAGTACAATATTAGTCACTTAGTGTCTTTTGCCAAAGAGCAATATCCGCATAGCTCTATCTCATTGTTAGGCATTCGTACAGGGGCTTTGATTACACTTGATGCTTATCTTAAGAACTTCATTTCAAAGGATGTAAAACTCCTGTTTTGGCAACCTGTGTTCAACGGTTCACAATTTATTAATCAGTTCTTACGATTGAAGCTTATGTCGTCGATGTTAACTGGAACTAAGCTAAGTATGACAGACCTTTTCCAAGAGTTGAAAGTACATGACACTCTTGATGTGTGTGGCTACGTTTTATCACATCAACTGATTAATGACTTTGAACACTTAAACTTTTTCAACTTAGAACAACTTCCCCCAAATTTAAATCTGAGCTGGTTTGAAATTGGTAATGCGCCACAGGCGACTTTCTCCCCTATGAGTCAGAGACTTATTAACCGTTGGCAGCAATCCGAAAATGCTTTGTCTGTCGAGTTTATTCAAGGGGAAACTTTTTGGAAGACTCAAGAGATTGTCATTAATCAACCATTGATTGATGCCACAATAGTAAACCTTGGTATGAATGATGAGTGAGTTCCCTGTGGTCTTTCAAAGTAAAGGCCAGTGGCTTAATGGGATTATTCACACGGGGGCTGGTGATACACATCAAGGCGTTTTAATTGTGGTCGGCGGCCCTCAAACTCGTGTTGGGAGTAATCGTCAATTTGTCTTATTGGCTAGGGCGCTGATGGCTGCTGGTTATCACGTCATGCGGTTTGATTATCAAGGGATGGGAGATAGTGAAGGGAGTGAAGCTAATTTCCTAGATGCTGAACAAGATATAGAGGCTGCTATTAATACATTTAAGTCCAACTGCCCATTGGTTAATGATGTGGCACTGTGGGGGCTTTGTGACGCAGCCAGTGCGATTTTGTTGCATCAGTTTTGTAGGCAATCCCCTCAGATTAATTTACTTATTTTACTCAACCCTTGGGTGCGTACAGAGCAGCTCCAAGCTGAAACAAGAGTAAAGAATTATTATTGGAATAAAATACTTAGTAAGTCATTTTGGCAGCGATTGTTCAAGTTAGATGTTAACGTGTTTACGGCCATAAAAGAACTGATTCAATCGTTAATAGTCATGAGGGGGGCAGGGAAAGCATCGATTAAAAGAGAAAGTGGTGTGGTTTTTCTTAAGGAGAACTATGTTCACTATATGCAGCTAGGATTAAAGGCGTTTAGTGGCAAGGTCTGCTTTATTTTTAGTGGTAATGATATTACCGCAGATGAGTTTAAACAGTTGATTGGTAAGGATTCTAGTTGGAACCAGTTGGTTTACCGTTCAGAGAAGATCGTTCTTAATGAGGTTCCGGTAGCAAACCATACCTTTGCTAGTGTTGAATGGCGACAGAGGGTGATTGATATCACACTTGAGCAACTTAGCCATGTTCGTTGTAAGGCAAGCGCCTCTAAAGATAATTGTGTATTTTAAAAGGAATTACAATGAAACGAAAAATTATAGTTACGTTACTAATGTCGTTAACCCTAATGGCTTGTGGTGATGACAAGACCGCCGAACAATACTTAACAGCAGCAGTTAATTTTGAGCAACAAGGAGAGCTAAATTCAGCGATAATCGAGTATAAGAATGTACTTAAACTTGAGCCAAACAACCTAACTGCCCGTCTCAATTTAGGTAATATTTACCTCAATGACAATGAGTTACTTGCAGCTAAGAAAGAATTGAAACTCGCGATGAGAATCACGGATGGACGTCGTGATGCTATAGTGCCTTATGCAACAGTGCTGAGCTATTTAAATGAGCATGAAGAATTATTGGATCTACCATTGTTAGCGGCGTCGCTAAGTAGTGATAAAATGGTTAAAGCATATTATCTGCGAGGGCAATCCTACATTGCGTTAGAAGATAATGAAAAAGCCATCGAAGAATATACCAATGCCACATCTTTAGATCGTAGTGATCCATACGGGATGTTATCACAAGCGGTTGTCAGCCACCTAAAGGCGGATAAACAGCAAGCTAAAGTGCAAATTAAGCAATTACTAGACACTTACCCGAATATGCCTGAGGCGGTGTTGTTTTACGGCATAATGACTCAAGCAGAAGAAGACTTTGAGACCGCCATTGAGCAATACCGTCACTACTTAACGATTGAGCAGTATAAAGTTGATTACGTTAAGCTTTTGCTCGCCGAAACGCTATTAAACATTAATGATGTTGAAGCCTCCCTTGCTATTCTTCAAGATGTTTTGGAACGCTTTCCATTACAACCTATGGCTAGTTTAATGATGGCTAAAATAGAGTTTGATCGCGAGAATTTCACAGAGTCACTCGACTTTGCTAAGGCTACATTAAATAGAACACCTAAACATTATATGGCCAATTTACTCGCTGGAATGTCAGCTTTTAGGTTAAGTGACTTTGATGAGTCTTATAAACGCCTTAATCGCATAGAGAAAAAGTTAGCTGGGCGTACCTTGCCTATCATTATGCTTGCGATAAATAACATCAAATTAGGCAATATTGTACATGCATCTAAATTACTTAAGTTGGCAGGAACTATTGATGAAAAGAATGTTGATCTATTTTTATTCGCTGCCAATGAGTTTAAAGCAGCTCAGGACTATAGGACGACACTAACTATTCTAGAAGAAGCTGAAAAAGTACAACCTCAGCGTTCAAAAATAAAATTAGCAAAAGGAGAGGCCCTGTTAAGGTTAAATGATCAATCAGGATTGATTGAGTTAGAAAAAATTGTCTTTGATCGTAACTTCACATCCACTGTTAGCCCGATATTAACAACACAGTATATTCGACTTGGTAGAGTGAATGAGCTTGATGCTCTCGCTTTACGTTTAAAAAAAGGGTTAGCGGATAAACATGATGGTTGGATCATGGCTGGGATAGCAGCGATTAACAAAAAAGATTATAGCCAAGCTGAATTAGAGTTCTCTCATATATTAAAAGGTAACCCTGAAAGTGTAGGGGCTTTACTTAACTTGGCTAAATTAAAAGCGCAGGAAAAAGAATATGATCAATCTCTTTCTTTTATCGATAGAGCATTAGCGCTGGCTGCTGATAATTACACTTTATTATCAACCAAAGCTAAAGTTATTTTTCTTAAAACTAATGACTCAGCGAAAGCAAGGGAAGTGTTTAAGAGTGCTTACCAAGGAACACATCAAAGTGAAGAACTCGTTGTTGAAAGAGCGGTTATTTATGCGAGCGAAGGCAAGCCACTTGAAGGCATTAAGCTATTAGAAGAAATACAACAACGCCCAGAGCTTTCAGAAAAATATTGGAACACATTGGGTGATTTATTAGCAAAAACGGGAAGTGAAGGAGAAGCGTTAAAAGTGTTCGAAAAGTGGGCTTCGATTAACCCTCAATCACCAATCCCGATGCTTAAGCAAATTGCTATGACCGAGAGAATGAAGATATATGATCAGGGCTTACTCGTCATTGGACAGGCGCAAGATAAGTTTGCATACCTTAAAAAACTCCAGTTATTAGAAGTTAATTTTTTAATACTCAATAACCAACTTGCTAAAGCAAGAAAGGCATTTTCATTATTAAATAAAATAGATTTTTCCAGTAGTGATTACAGCACGATTGCTGGGGAGTTAGCCTTTAAAGAAAAAAACTATCATGGTGCCATCTTGAAGTTAACGCCAGTTTATCAAGACAAGCCATCGCTACGTATAGCAACGTCGATTGCTGCATCATATTTAATGACTAAGCAGCATAAGGTCGCTATTGATTTTTTGGAAAGTCATTTAAAATCAAATCCAAAGCATTCAGTGCTTTACACTCACCTAGCTTCGGCTTATTCTGCGTCCGGTGATAAGCGAGCAACAGAGGTTTATGAAAAACTATTAGCTCAGTATCCAGAAAACGCTGTTGTATTAAACAATATGGCATGGCATTTATTGATGATCGATGATTTTGATAACGCCTTAAAATATGCTCAAAAAGCACTGACAATCAATGCTGAAAACGCCCAAATATTGGATACGCATGGCATGATTTTATTGAAGTTGTCTAAATATAAACAAGCCGAACAGAGTTTACAAAAAGCATTGCTATTAGAACCTAATGACATTGATATCACTCTACACAACGCTGAGCTGTATTTGCTAATGGGTAATAAAGCTAAATCAAAGCGGTTATTAAATGCAGTTTCACCTGATTTACCTGAGCAACAAGAGAAACGAACGGAACTATTATCGCGAATTTAGCTTTTGCCATAAAATTATCGGTTGAATAAGCAAGACTAATTGTCTATCGAACTCTATGAGGCAAAGCTTGTAATTTACCTGAAAGAAATAATAAGCTTAATAAGAATCGATATCATAAATAATATCGGCTAATAATTGTCGAGGAGTACGAAATGAAAATGCCAAAGTCTAAATTATTAAATTTGCCGATAATAAAGCCACTTGTTAAATACTATGTGAATTATCGCGTGAATAAAGAATCGATCGTTATTGCTGAACACTTTGATCAATTCTTGAATAGTATTTTGGTAACAGATCAAGAGCTTAGAAATGCGGTTCACCATATTCGCTATGACGTGTATTGTGAAGAGCTAAAGTTTGAGCCTGAGAATGAACAAAAAATGGAAGTGGACGAGTTTGACGCATTTTCAGAGTTTTGTATGGTTCAGCATCGTACAACGGAAAATTTTGCTGGTTGTGTTCGCATTGTTTGTCCTAAAGATAGTGAGCAGTTATTACCACTAGAGAAGTATTGCGAGGACTCGATTACGGACGAGGTACTCACGCCTAAAAATTATAGTCGAGAAAGCATTTGTGAAGTTTCGCGTCTAGCGGTTCCAAAACAATTTAGACGAAGAAACTCTGATAAGTTTGAAGGGGCTGCAACGGGTGCTTTTAATGAAGAGCTGTATTCAGAATCTGAGATGCGTTGTTTTCCATTTATTGCGGTCGGTTTATACATTTGTGCGTGTCACACGGTAAAAAGAATGGGCATTGAGCATGCTTTTGTAATGATGGAGCCACGTTTAGCCCGTAGCTTAAAAATGCTAGGAATTAATTTTACTAGAATTGGCCCTGTCGTCGACTACCACGGAAAAAGAGCTCCTTATCACTTAAGCCCTGAAGAGTTTTTAGAGGGGCTATCTCCTGGGTTTAAGCGTCTAAGTGATAATATTTCACGTTCGTTAGCTATCCAAGCTGAAAAGAATAAGCAATAGTCCCTTAAAGAAGTATTTCATTGACTTTGGGATGACCTAAAAATTGTTGTGGGCTTGCTGTTGCGCCGTAGGCTCCTGATTGAAACACAACGATATGATCACCGATAACGATACTGGGAAGCTTGACTTTATGAGCGATGATATCCAATGGCGTGCATAATGGACCAACAATGTTAACAGTTTCTGTTGGTGTATTCTCAAGTTGGTTGGCGACAGCGACCGGATAGTTTTTTCGAATAACTTGACCAAAATTCCCGGAATTAGATAGATGATGATGTAGGCCGCCATTAGTGACAATATACTTAGTCCCTCGTGATTCTTTTATATCGATAACTTTACTAACGTAAACGCCAGAACTTGCCACCAGATAGCGACCAAGTTCCATGACTATTTCATTATTTTGACACAATTTTTTATATTGATTGAGTAATAGATTTAAATTATCACAAATACCACTAATGTTAAGTTCTGACTCTCCTGGAAAATAGGGGATTCCAAAACCTCCACCGATATTGATCGAGATCTTAGACTGTTTAATTCGCTGTGATAATAACTCGTTAGCAAGCTCAAATGTTTTGTTATGAGCTTCAATCAGTGCTTCGGGGTTTAAGTTTTGTGAACCACTGAATATGTGTAATCCCCGAAATTCCATGGCTGAATTATCAATATAATCAATTAGTTTTGTAATTTTCTCACTGTCTATGCCAAAGGGTTTAGCACCACCAGTCATCTTCATTCCAGAGGCTTTTAGCTCAAAGGCGGGGTTTACGCGTAAAGCGACTTGTGCAATGTTGTGTTGGGTTAAGGCTAGTTTCTCAATACGTAATAGCTCTGTTGGTGACTCAACATTAATGATCACGCCGGAGGTGATGGCACTCAGTAATTCTGGGTCTCTTTTACCAGGCCCGGCAAAACTGATGTTGTGGTTTGGCGTGGTCGTCTGAATAGCTTTCATTAGCTCGCCCTGAGATGCAACATCGAGTCCATCGACTAATGGCGCGATAAAGTGAAGTAAGGGGAGGTAAGGGTTTGCTTTTATTGCATAGTGTAATTTTATCTGATTGGGCAGCTGCTGCTTTAATTGCTCAATAGTCTGAGCGATTATGTGTTTATCGTAAGCGTAAAAAGCATTATCGCCTACAATGTTTTCAATTTGACTCATTGTCAGTCCCCCCATCGTTAATTGTGACGCTGATAGAGAGAATCGGGATAATATAGTATTAAAATCATGTGTGACGGTCATAGCTCATCCTGAGTGAAAAGTTGCATATACTCTTTGCTTAGTCGTGCTCGATCAATTTTACCGTTAGCATTATGCGCTAGCTCGTGTAATTGAATGTAGTGAAGGGGCTGCATAAAATTAGCTAAGGATCCTTTACAGTCTTTTACTAACTGTGAATCAATATTTTCATCATCGACTGATTTGTAAATGATGATGAGTCCTTGACCGAGTTCAGGGTGAGGTACGCCAAGAGCTGCGGCTTCAATAATCAATGGGTGCTTATAAATAACCTCTTCTATTTCACTGGGGCTTATCCGATAACCAGATGATTTTATCATGTCATCTTTCCGGCCAACGAAATACATAAAACCATCGCGGTCACGATGGACCCAATCCCCTGAAAATACAGCATATTCTGGTAATGACAATGCGTGGTTACTATTGATTTGTTTAAAGCGAGCGTGGGTTTTTTCGGGAGCGTTCCAGTAGCCTAAACTGACCAGCGGTCCTCGGTGAACCAGCTCTCCCAACTCGCCGTCTTTTGCTATTTTACCTTGTTCATTAATCACCATCACTTCGGCATTAGGAATTGCTTTACCAATGGAGTTCTGATGAGTGTCGATTAACTCTGGGGGTAAGTAGGTTGATCTAAAGGCTTCGGTTAACCCATACATCAGGTAAGGGGAGGCTTGTTTAAATGTCGTTCTAAGTTTTAATAATAAAGCTTCAGGCATCGCGCCGCCAGAGTTTGTCCAGTAACGTAAAGAAGAGTCACTTCCCTTAGGCCAATTGGCTTTCATTAGCTGGGCCCAGAGTGGCGGAACACCAGCTAAGCCAGTGACACGGTAATTTTGGATGACCTGAATAACATCATTGGGCAATAGGTAATCCATTAAGACACAATGAGCTCCGACATAAAAAGCAGTAGTGAGTTGGCTTAAGCCATAATCGAAACTTAATGGTAATAGCGCTAAGATCACATCGTCTTGGCTATTTTCTAAGTATTGGGCGACACTTCGAGCACCACACAGGATATTTTGATGAGATAATACGACCCCTTTCGCAGCGCCGGTGCTTCCTGATGTATAGAGTATGGCTACCATGTCATTGCCAGTGACCGGGGCGGTAATATGGCTGGTTGAATGAGATTGTAGTGTTTGCCAAGATAATAATCCGTGTTGAGATTCATCGGGTGGCAGGTCAGTTAACACGACGGTTGTTAAAGGTTGAATGTTGATCCCTGCATCAAGTAGCTGCTTCCAACGCTGTTTATTGGTGATTAATACTTTGACCTCACAGTCGGTAATAATGTGTTCGACTTGCGGTGGCTTTAAAACATGATTAATCGGCACAAAAGTAAAGCCAGCGGCACTGGCACCAAAAATAGCCACTACTGCATCAATGGTTTTAGGTAAGAAAACTGCAATACGTGTTAAAGGTGGCAGCTGAAGTGCACACATTCCTTGGCGGCATGCTTGCACTTTCTGGTCGAGCTGCTGATAAGAGACTTGTTGGTTTTTAAAGCTAAGTGCTGTTTGATTTGGTGTTTTTTTGGCGGTGTCACTAATTAACTGGTGCAAAAAGATACTCATCCTGATAATCCCAAACTATAGTTAATATCATGTATGTATTAACTTTAGTTGCCAGTTATTAATTTATCAAACTGACAACGGTCATTGCTGCTAACTACTTAGAAGTAGGCATGAATAGGAGTGGGCATGAAAAAAACAGTTTGGACACTACTATTTCTTTGCGGTGTGTGTTGTCTTCCCGGTGAAGTTATCGCCAATGACCTTGTCAAAACGGTTAAGCAAATTAAACCTTCCATTGTTGGTATCGGGACTAGAAGCCCAATGGATTGGCCGAAAACAAAGTTATACGGCACGGGGTTTGTCGTTACCGATGGCCTGCACATTGTGACAAATAAACATGTAATACCTGCCGAACTTGATTTTAATGAGGAGTTAATTATTTTTATTGGCAGTGGTAACCGGCCAGAATATCGAGTGGCACAATTGCTATCAAAATCGGCGGGTTATGACTTGGCTATTCTTAAAATCGACGGCAAACCTTTAAGGCCCTTTAAGCTTGCAGGAGATGCTTTGGTTCCAGAGGGGAGTGATATTGCTTTTACGGGGTTTCCCATTGGGGCTATTCTCGGACTATATCCGGTCACGCATCAAGGGATCATTTCTAGCCATACACCGATAGTAACTCCTGTGTCAGGTTCAGGAGAGCTTGATGTTGCCCATATCAAACGCTTAAAAAGCCCTTTTTTAGTCTATCAACTTGATGCTACTGCCTATCCAGGAAATAGCGGTAGCCCGGTTTACGATAAGAAAACCGGGGTTGTGTATGGAGTACTTAATCGAGTTTTTGTCAAAGAAACCAAAGAAAGCGTTTTAGAAAAACCTAGCGGTATTAGTTATGCGATTCCGGTGAAGTTTTTAAATAAAATGCTAAAGAAGATCGAGTGAGTTATTGATTGGCGTTAACTCCCAATTTATTGTTGTTAAGCCTAACTGTGATAAATGAGTGTTAACTTGGCTAAAGCACTTTGAGCCCAAAAATGCCGGTGCTGTTTTCATTACTTTATAAGCGCCAAGTGGGCTTGGGTGCGAAGTTTTAATTACTCGATGTTTTGTGTCATCAACACCAGCACAACATTTGTGCGCGAAAGCTCCCCAGGCTAAAAAAACAGTATTACTTTGATGCCGATTAATATAGTCAATGGCCGCAAGGGTGAATTTTTGCCAGCCCTTTTTAAGGTGGCTGCCTGCACATCCTGCTTCAACGGTTAATGACGCATTAAGTAAAAAAACCCCTTGATGACACCAGTCGCTTAAATCACCATGTCCTGGGTTTTTAACATTTAAATCACTAGCTAGCTCTTTATAAATGTTAACTAAACTCGGTGGAATTTTTTCTCCACGTGGGACGCTGAAAGATAAACCCATTGCTTGGTTAGCATTGATATAAGGATCTTGCCCAATAATAGTGACTTTTATTTGAGTTAAGGGTTGTTCAAAAGCCTTAAACCATAAGGCCTTTGGAGGGTATATTGTGACCCCTTTTTTTTGCTCTGACTCAAGATATTGCCATAGTGCTTTAAAGTAAGGTTGCGTGTATTGCTGCTCAAAGAATGGCTGCCAACTAGGGTGAATCTGTTGAATAGGAAAGCTCAAAGGGTACCTTTAAATTATCTTGATAGAGTGGTTATAAGTGGCATTATAACAATCTCGAGGCAATAAAAAAGCGTCAGGGTAGACGCTTTTAATAGTAAAGTAAGATGGAAAAGGTGATTAGAAGTCTAACTCGTCAATTTGATAATCATGGCCTAAATCTAGGTCCGATAGCTCTTTTGCTAAACGGTGCCTTTCTTTCAATTCTTCAATTTGTCGCCATTTTTTCTTAGTACTTCCTTTCGGGCGTCCACGCTTGGCTGGTGTGTCAAAGCTTGTTGAAAATTCTAACCTATCCATGCTGTTATCCTCTGTGATTGCCTAGGGTTATAATTACCTAAGCGATCACAGATGGTCAACGATAAAATCAAAAATAGTGTAAAAATAATACTAAAGTTGTACTTATTTTGTACGGTGCTTTATTGTTGAAAAGGACTAACTATTCCAAATGTCTAGTAGCTTATGCTCTAGTTTATTTTGGTCGATTGCGAAGTTACGAATCCCTTCAGCTAGTTTATCTACGGCCATAGCATCTTGGTTGAATGCCCAACGGAACTGTGGTTCTGTTAGTGGTTCTGGACGAGGTAAAATGTTTTGTTCAGGGTTCAGTTTTTGTATGACTTCACCTTCACTTTGCTCTAACTCTTCTAGGAGATTAGGGCTGATTGTGAGTTTATCACAGCCTGCTAATTCAAGTATTTCACCTGTATTTCTAAAGCTAGCACCCATAACCACTGTTTTGTAGTCATGTTTTTTATAGTAATCATAGATTTCAGATACTGAGATAACACCAGGATCTTCTTCACTTGTGTAGTCTTTCTTATCTGTATTTGCTTTGTACCAGTCCAGAATACGTCCAACAAATGGTGAAATTAAGAAAACATTAGCTTCAGCACAAGCTTGAGCTTGAGCAAAACTAAATAATAGCGTTAAGTTACAGTTGATGCCTTGTTGCTCTAGCTCTTTTGCAGCACAGATGCCTTCCCATGTTGAAGCTAATTTAATTAAGATGCGGCTTTTATCAATACCTGCTTCTTGGTACATGGCAATAATTTGCTTAGCTTTAGCAATAGATGCTTCTTTATTAAATGATAAACGAGCATCGACTTCTGTTGAAATACGCCCGGGAATCGTTGTTAAAATTTCACAGCCAATTGCTACTGCTAAATAATCACTCGCTAATGCAAGTTGCTCTTCTTGAGAGCCATTGGTTTGTTTTGCTTTATTAACTGCTTGTGTTAATAACGATTGGTATTGTGGTAATTGAGCTGCTTTAAGGATTAATGATGGGTTAGTTGTTGCATCTTCTGGCTGATACAGTTTAATCGCTTCAATGTCACCTGTGTCCGCAACGACTGATGTCATCGCTTTTAATTGAGTTAATTTATCCATTATATACATCCATATCTAATTTATTTTCGCATTACTTTAGATATACCATGGAATTTATGAGATCTGTAGCCTCTCAATGTAATTTAGTTACATTTTTATGTGTTAGCGCAATTTTCACCGCCAAAGCGTTATTTCTATCACAGATAATCGGATAAATTGACGGTTGCCCTTCGCGTTGGCATCGGTAAAATGGAATGACTATTCATTCTTAAAAGACCTTGATAATGTTAGCTGTTATTTCTCCTGCCAAAAAACTCGACTTTGATACGCCTGCGCGTGACTTACCTATTCAACAATGTGAATTGCTAGACCAAGCTCAGCTTTTAATTGAACGCTGTAAAGACTTAACTCCAAGCGATATTGCTACCTTAATGAAGCTTAGTGACAAACTCGCAGGGCTTAACGCTGCACGATTTGGTGAATGGCATACGCCGTTTAATCTCGATAATGCTAAGCAAGCTATCTTTTCATTCAAAGGTGATGTTTATGTGGGGTTGGATGCAGAAACATTGACCGATGAGCAGTTGGCTTTCGCCCAAGAGCACTTAAGGATTCTATCTGGATTATATGGCTTGCTACGCCCTTTGGATTTAATGCAAGCCTATCGTTTAGAGATGGGGACTAAGTTAGATAACACTCGCGGTAAAAATCTTTATGAGTTTTGGGGAAATTTAATTACCGATAAACTAAATGAAGCCTTAGATGCAAACAACAGTGCAGTGTTAGTGAATTTAGCATCAACAGAATATTTTAAAGCGGTAAAAGCTAAAAACGTTAAAGCGCAAATTATTACCCCAGTATTTAAAGATTACAAAAATGGGCAATATAAAATCATTAGCTTTTATGCCAAAAAGGCACGTGGCTTAATGGTTCGCTACATGATCGATAAACAAGTGACAACGCCAGAACAGCTTACTGCATTTGATTATGAAGGCTATCAATACGATGAGTCTCTTTCTTCAGCTAAGGAAATGGTATTTACTCGACGTGTTGCCGATTAATAATGACACTTTTAGCATTGACTAGCGTTATGCGCTAGTCAATAACCCTTCAGTACTCTTCTCCTGACTCCTTGCACGGTAGTTTGATGTTTTGTAAATAAAGTGTTGAATATTTGTGCTAGCTACTTTAGTCTAATGACAGCGATGTCATTCCGCCCAGCTGTGTCTGACATCTTGTCAGGCTAGCTTTATGTATGGGAGGCACCATGACGTTACGCCAACAAAATTCTTTATTAATTATTACTATTATTTTTGCGTTATTAACGATTAGTCTTGCAGGTCTATTTGCATTAGATAAGTCGGGGAAAGCGGATAATAAAACCCGTATTACTCAATTGTTTAAAAGTACTTACTCAACCATTATTCAGCTAGAGAAGATGGCCGAGTCGGGGATGGTAGCTGAGAGTAAAGCTAAAGAGATTGCAACGAAAATATTACAACAAAATAAATATATCGAGACTGAGTATGTTTATGTTGCCGATAGAGAATTAATTTTTATTGCCGCACCTCATGATCCGGACTTACATGGAACTTCATTTCATGACTTTAAAGATGCACAAGGCAATAGCGTTGGCTCTTTGATACAACAGGTGTTATCACAAAATAATAATGGAATTACTGAGTATCACTGGAATAGTCGTCGCGATAATAAGGTGGTCGACTTAACGTCAATTGTTCAGCAAACCCCGCGTTGGGGCTGGGTTGTTGGTACGGGAATTAGCCATGCTGAGTCAGAACAACGTTTTTGGAAGCAGGCTGGCTTTCAGGCGATGCTAAGTATTGCTATTTTATTAGTGATCACTGCCTTCTTAATTTTATTTAGACGACGTCTTATGGCTATTCTCGGTGGTGAACCAACAGAAGTGCTAGCATTAGTACAAAGTGTTAGCTCTGGTAAGTTAAACACCCACGTCAACGATTGCGGACCTGAGGGAAGTATTTATCATTCTACAGCAAACATGCAAAATTCATTACGTGAGCTGATTTGCGAAATTAAACATTCTGTTACGGTACTCAATGATAATTTAACCAGTGCTGAGTCGAGTTCGCAGACGTTATATACTAATGTGAGTGAGCAACAACGAGAAACTGAAATAATCGCTCAAGAGATTTTACTGTTAACACAAAGTGCAGAACAGGTCACTTTAAATGCTAATGGCGCTGCAGAAAAGAGTAACAGTGCCAATCAAGTGTCTAAATCGGTTAAACAAACAATCAGTGAAACCAGTGTAAGTTTGAGTAAACTCGAGAAAGATGTGATGACCTCGGGTGAGCGCATTAATGAGCTGGCTGATAATGTGGCAAAAATCGATTCAATTATGCAAGTTATCAATAGCATCAGCGATCAAACAAATTTATTAGCGTTAAATGCTGCCATTGAGGCGGCCAGAGCAGGGGAGCATGGTCGAGGTTTTTCTGTCGTTGCCGATGAAGTGAGGCAGTTATCACAACGAACGCAAGACAGTTCGAGTGAAATCACGCGTATGCTGGAGGTTATTGAGCAAAACACCCGTGGCGTGGTTGATACCGCGAAGACCAATGTGGCTGACTGTGAAGCGACCAAACAAAAATCAGATGAAAGTGTCGCAGGTTTAGAAGAGGTCGCTAAATTGATTGAGTCGACGACTCTAAGTGCCAACGAGATTGCTTTAGAAGCGAATTCGCAAGGCACGGTCAGTGAACAACTGAGAGAGCAGGTTAATAGCATTTCTCAACATACTGAGCAGCTCGTTATTATTTCAGATGAGAATAAAGAGACTGTGAATGCGATAAGGGACATGTCAACGCAGTTGACGGTCAAGTTAGAACGCTTTTCTATTTAGTATTGGCGCAGCATCTTCTATTAATATCTTAGCTAAAGGTATTAATAGAAGCTGTAAAGAGCCGTTCCCATATCTTTATTTAAAGTTAATGTGGATGGTCGCCAGTTTCAATATATACATCACGGTAGATACTGTAACTTGATGAAAGTTTGAAAGGCGCGATTAGCGCCTTTTGTGTCAATAAAAGCATCAGCAAAGATACTATCGTAACTCTATGTAATGAGTAAGCGGTCAAAGTTGGATAGGGCCGTTAAAATCGTTAGTATTTTACTAGTCCGTGAGCCCTTTGATAATAATGTGTGCTCTACCTTTTGTTACTTATATGGTATTTGTTAATTTAAACAATAAATTAGCAGTTATTGGCCTAGAGGAAATATTATAAAATTATTGTTACGTTAAACTAACCAACGAGAATATAAATCTTAGTTTTAATTCTTTATTGTAATACTTCTGTAATATTCCACTCTTACAATCCGCACCAACTTCAAGAGCTGCTGTATTTAGCGGTTAATATTTTTTAGGATACATATGTCTACGTTGTTTAAAGTTTCTCTAATCACTACTGCTATTTTAGCTTCTTCAACTGCTGTAGCTGCCGATATTTCAACTAAAGGTGGCATCGGTATTAAATCTGATGATGGTAAATATAGCTTCAAGTTTAATGGCCGTATTCAAGCGGATGCTGTGGTCTTTAATAGTGATGATATTGATCTTCATAATGGCACTGAAATTCGCCGAGCTCGTTTCGCCGCTAAAGGTAACATTGAAGAGTGGGGTTATAAATTACAATATGACTTCATGTCGAGTGAATCAGTAAAAGATGCTCATATCACTTATAATGGTTTTGATAACACGCAAATTATTATTGGTAGTCAAATTGAAGCGTTTGCGATGGAGCCTCAAACATCATCAAATGATGTGACTTTTATTGAGCGCTCATCGATTATTGAAGCGTTTGGTTTAAATCGTGCAATGGGTGTGGGTGTTCGCCAGTGGAGCGATAACTGGTCACTGAACTACGGTATTTATGGCGCGGATGTAAATAGTAAACATGATAATAAAGATGATGAAGAGTTTGGCTTTAATGGTCGCTTTAATTATGCACCAGTGATTAGTAAAGACGAGTTGGTTTCATTTGGTCTATCTTTTTCATCAAAACAACTAGAAGATGGCGCCTCTGTTAAATTCCGTACGCGCCCTGAATCACATCAAGCGAATGAGCGTATCGTTGATACGGGTTCAATTGCTGCTGACTCATACACCATGGTGGGTTTAGAAACTGCAATGAAGTTTGGCCCTGTCACTATTCTTGGTGAGTACATCCAAGCTGATGTTGATAGTGTGGACATGAAGGACTCTTCATTTGATGGCTACTACGTTTCTGCGTCATACTTATTTGACGATATGTCACGTCCTTACAAAACTAAACAAGGTAAATTCAAGCGTGTTAAGCCTAGTAAAGCAGGTCTATGGGAAGTTGCAGCACGCCTATCAAGCCTAGATTTAAATGATAAAGCTGCTGGTGTAATGGGTGGGCAAGTTGACTCATTAACATTGGGTGCAAACTACTACATCAACGACAATATGCGTGCGATGGTGAATGTTGTTTCTTCTGATGGTGACGAATACGCTGAATACGATGCAACTTCACTAGGTGCACGTATCCAAGTGACTTGGTAATAGAGCCGTAAGCTCATATAAAGCGAGTGCTTGACTAACCTCTGATAAGGACGATAACGTCGGTATTATTACCTTTAGTGTCGTCAGGCAAGCCCGACGAGGTCAGCTCGCATTATTAAGCCCATAGTAATAAAAAACGCCAACATTATTGTTGGCGTTTTTGTTTTTTTTTCGCTTTCGGTTTTATTACTTTTTAGCAGGCAATGGTAGTAGCTTCTCTTCAGATTGCGCTGTTAAGTAGGCAACAACAGCCCAAGCGGCAACGTTTTGACGAAGCTCTTCAGGGTTAATTTTATCCAATGTATCGTTTGCCGTATGGTGATAATCAAAATAGTCTGTACCATCTTGGCGTAAGCTAAATACTGGTACGCCTTTGGCTGGTAATACCGAGACATCTGGGCCGCCTCGTGCTTTATTGTCACCGCTGTTAATACTCAGAGGTTTAAGCACTTTAGTGATTTTTGCCATAAGGTCTAAATTGTCAGGGTGAACTTGAGTGTCAAAGCGCCAAATACTACGTGCGCCAAAGTCTGACTCACCAGCGAGTTTAATCTTATGCAGTTCATTGGCGTTCGCGTCACGATATTCTTTGGCACCGACTAAGCCACCCTCTTCGTTAGCATATAACACGACACGAATAGTACGCTTTGGCTTTAATGGTTTTATGGCATGAGCCGCAGCCATCACGATGCCGACACCGGCTCCGTCATCGAGAGCGCCCGTTCCTTCATCCCAAGAATCAAGGTGTGCACCAATTAAGATGTATTCATCAGGATACTGACTTCCGGTGATTTCACCGATAACGTTATAAGACACTTTTGGCGCGTATGTTTGTGTGCCTAGCTCCATATTCACAACAATTGGTTTATTACGTTTTTTCATTGCTGTTAACATCATTGCATCTGATGTTGAGATTGCACCTGCAGGGATCTTTTCCACCCCTTTTTTATAATTCATATTACCCGTATGTGGCATGCGAGATTGGTCGGTGCCCACTGAACGAATAATTAAGCCGATAGCGCCTTTTTCTGCTGCAACGGACGAGCCGATTGAACGACCTGCAACGGCTAAGCTATATTCTTTACCTTCACGGTGACGATGCATTTTAGCATCGATATAAACGATTTTTCCTTTAACTAAAGCAGGATCTGCTTTCTTTAACTCTGGCACAGAATCAAAGAAAACTAGCTCACCTTTTAGGCCGCCTTGTGGGGTGGCTACACTATCACCTAATGCGGTAATCGCTAAGGGCTGAGGGTATGGACTTAAAACACTGGCATGAGCGTGTCCACGCTCCCAATGGCGAACTTCAACAGGCTGCTTATAAATTTTATCAAAACCCAATTCAGCAAATTTTGCTTCTGCCCAAGCGACTGCTCTAGCGTCAGCGGGTGTACCAGCGAGGCGAGGGCCAACTTCAACGGTTAATGACTCAACAATGTCATAACCAAGATGAGCCCTGAGCGTGGTTTCACGTAACTGTTCTGCATTAGTGATAGATTGTTGATTAAGCGCCGCCATCGCTGGAAAAGCCAAAGAGCTGGCGATTACGGTTGGCAGTATGAATGATTTTTGGATAAATCGAGTAAGCATCGTCTTCCTATTATTGTTCTTCGATGGAAATATAGGCTGACATTGTAGGGGGCTGCTTTTTTTTATTCAACAAGTTAAAGTGAAGAAGATTAGACTGGGTGAATTTTAGGCATAAAAAAACCGGCAAAAGCCGGTTTTTCTACTGAAGATAAGTACTGATTAAAGTGCTTTGATAAGCGAGTTTAAACGTGACTTATGACGTGCAGCTTTATTTTTGTGGATCAGGCCTTTAGTGGCGTAACGATCTAAAATAGGCTGTAATTCAGCAAATGCTGTAGTTGCATCTTCTTTGTTACCAGCTTCGATAGCAGCAGATACTTTTTTCATGTATGTGCGCATCATTGAGCGGCGGCTTGCGTTATGCTGACGGTTTTTTTCAGCTTGAATTGCGCGTTTCTTAGCAGACTTAATATTAGCCAAGGTGAACTCCTAGAACTGTTCTTGTGCGATACTATTTAAAGGTCGGGGATTATGCCCGTTTTATAACCTAAGATCAATCGCGATTTATTAAAAGATAGACATAACAACGTCAATTTTTACCACTACTGGCAAATCTGGCCTCAGCATTTAATTAAAATCACTAAGAACAAAGAATGACCGTTATGATAACGGGCGAATTCTACCAATAAATATTGCCTAGTCCTAGTCTTTATTCAGATAAAATGCAGATTAAAACGAAAATGTTGGCCTGTTCGCAATTAGTTGACAAATTTGGTCACATTATCAGCTTGAATTCATTTATTATATGGCAATTTTAAAATCTCGACATGGATGTATGCTTCATCCCTTTTAATTAGGAAGTTAATTTGAGTAAGAAACTATTGCGCTCGGGCGCTATTGTTAGTGCGATGACGCTAATCTCACGAGTTTTGGGTTTAGTACGTGATGCATTTATTGCGGCTGTACTGGGCGCGGGCCCTGCGGCTGATGTGTATTTGTTTGTTGCTAAAATACCTAACTTTATGCGCCGCTTATTTGCTGAAGGGGCTTTTGCTCAAGCCTTTGTCCCTGTTTTGAGTGAGTATCAAGAGCAAAAGAGCAAGGATGAGATTCGTTATTTTATTGCCTGTGTTTCAGGGACGTTAGGGACCATTGTTACTGTGGTGGCAATACTCGGCGTTATTTTATCGCCGCTTGTGGTTGCCCTTTTTGGAACTGGCTGGTTTATAGAGTGGCTTAATGGTGGCGCAGATGGCGAAAAGTACGAACTTGCCTCTTTAATGTTAAAAATTACTTTCCCTTATTTATGGTTTATTACGTTGGTCGGCTTATGTGGGTCAATTCTTAATGCTATGGGGCGCTTTGCGGTATCTTCGTTCACTCCGGTATTTTTAAATCTTGCGATTATTAGTGCGGTGGTGTTTATTTCTCCGCATTTTGAGGAGCCCGCAGTTGGTATCGCTTGGGGTTGGTTTATTGGTGGCTTGGTTCAATTATTGTTTCAACTGCCATTTTTATATAAAGCAAACATGCTAGTAAAACCTAAGTGGGGCTGGAAAGATCCCGGTGTGGTTAAAATTAGAACATTAATGATACCTGCACTATTTGGTGTGTCAGTAAGTCAAATTAACCTTTTATTTGATACAGTTATTGCCACATTCTTAACTACAGGTTCGGTGAGTTGGTTATTCTTTTCCGACCGTTTACTGGAGTTTCCGCTGGGTTTGTTCGGCATTGCAATAGCAACGGTGATTTTGCCTAGCTTATCTCGTCAGCATAGCGGTCAATCGCCTCAACAGTTTAGAAATACTATGGATTGGGCTGTGCGAATGATCCTGATGATGGGCTTTCCTGCAATGTTAGGGCTAATGGTACTTGCACAACCGATGATCACGGTGTTGTTTATGCGCGGAGCATTCAGCGGTAATGATGTACTGATGGCGAGCTATAGTTTAGTGGCTTATGCGACTGGCTTAGTCAGTTTTATGTTGATTAAAGTACTCGCGCCAGGCTTTTATGCTCGTCAAGATACTAAAACACCAGTTAAAATAGGTATTAAGGCGATGATCGCTAATATGGTGTTTAATGTTATCTTAGCGACAGCGTTGGGTTATGAATTTGGCTACATTGGCTTGGCCTTAGCAACAGCATTGTCAGCGAGCTGTAATGCATTTTGGCTTTACCGACAGCTAAAAGCAGATGGTGTGTATCAATTTTCAGCGCAAACCTTCACTTTTGGTATAAAAGCGGTTATTAGTGCCTTAATAATGGCGTCGGCTGTGTATTATGTTAATCCGACTCATCAAGCATGGCTTGAGATGAGTTTTGATATTAAAGTTTTGGAACTGTTTAAACTTATTACTGTTGCTGCGGTCAGTTATTTTGGCTTATTAGCGGCGATGGGTGTCAGAGTAAAGCACCTTAAAAGTGAGACGCTTAAATAAGCGGCTACTTGATATAGTCAAAAAGGGCGCTAAACAGCGCCCTTTGTGACTAGTGAATCACCCAATACTGTTATTATAGTTGAGTTACGGTATAGCCTTTATCTTTTAATAGAGTCAAGACACTGTCCTTTCCTGCCAAATGGCCTGCACCGACAAGGACTAGTTCTTTATCTGCATCTTGTAGCATTGTTTCGATCTTAGGGATCCAATTGTGATTACGGTCGGTGAAAAGTGCTTTGTAGTGTTTAGGCTCTTGCTCCATTGCATCTTTGAGGATGACTTCATTTATTGCACCCATGTTTCCGGCGCGCCAAGCAACAAATAATTTTTCCATCGTTGGCTTGAATGCAACCATTTCTTTTAAACTTTGTTTTAAAAACTTGTCTTCGAAGCCTTGGCCCATATTCGCTAACATATTAAGTTGAAACTCTGTTGTTTCAAGGTAATCGATCGGCTTGTTATCTTGTTTTGCTAACTTATCAAAGTAAGCATCAACTCCTTCACCAGCAAGTTGCTCCTTTTGAGCTGCCATGACCGTCATCATACTTATGATAAAGCCAGGCTTGAAGCCGTTCAATTCATCGAGATTGACGCCAAACTCGGTGAGGTAATTTGCTAGTTCTTTATATGTTGATGGACTGATAACTTGGTCTAATTTCTTTCCTGTTGGGTAGGCAAGCTTTTGAATCATTGCCATCTGCGCCTCTCGGTCTGATGGGTCAGGCAATTTTGCTTCTAATACGATTGAATCTGCTTGCTGATAAGCTTGTCCAAACTCTTCCGGTAACGGAAATTGAGATGAAGGCAAAATATGGACTGTTCCGGCGACGAATAATTCATGTTGGTTATTACTGACTTTCCATACTGATGTTTGAGCCTGGACGTTTGTACCTATAACACTTGATAATAAAACGGCTACAGCTGAGATTGATTTCATTAATTTAGTTGGTTTCATAATATTTTCTCTTAAAATTTTTTAACGGCTATCGGTGATACGATGAGATTACAGTTCAATCATTTGAACTAGTTGCTGTTCAATTTTCGTCGACATTAATACATTCGCTGTTTGCAATTGCTGATTGATGCGGTGGTCAATGATTGCGGTTAAACTATGTTGTAATTCATGTTGGCTACTCAAAGCTGCAATCTTGGCTTGTGGGGCTGCAAATGCTGCGCTAGACAAAGCCGCAATCTTGGCTTGTGGAGCTGCAAATGCTTCGCTAGATAAAGCTGAGATCTTGGCTTGTGGAACTGCAAACGCTACGCTAGAACATGCTAATAAAAATGCTGTTGCTGAGATTGATTGAACTAGTTTCATTGCTTATATCCTCTTGGTCGCTTGTCGATATTCGTTAAGTATTGTGCTGCTTGTTAAAGTTCAATTTGACGAGCTAAACGTTGCTCAATTTTTTCACTCATCAATTTGTTGGCTGTATTTAGCTGTTGATTGATTTGATGTTCTATCGTTGTTGTCAGGTTAATTTGCAGCTTATGTTGATTATTAAATAGCACTGACTCGACTATTGGCGCGGCAAGTGCTGATGATGAAGATGCTAATAGTAATGATGCGATAGCGATTGTATGTGTGATTGATTTTTTCATTTTATTTCCCTTAAACTAATCGGTTTAGCATTTGTATTTTATGGAGTAAGCAGCGTTGTTGTTGCTGCGTCTCAGTTGATGACGATAAGATTAGAGGGAAATTTTGACGAAGTCGCTTACGAAACGCTGAGGTATTAATTTGTAAGCTTTTATCTTTCTTAGCTTATGATTTTAAAGGTTATTTTGTGGTTGTTATGAAACCTTATGAAAACCTTATATCAATTGTTATATTTGATAAGGTTTCCCCTTAAGTATTTAATTACTAAGAGTTATGTTTTATTTTTCTGGCTGTTGTGGTATTTTTGACCTCGATTTGTCGATGAAAAGGAAAAGTCGTGAACTTTAGTTTTGGGCCATGGGTGTTAATATCACAACGTTGTTTACTTACTTCTCCGGAAGTAGAAAAGGAGCTCGACCCATTAAGTTTTAAATTATTATGCTTTTTCATTGATAACCAAGGCAGAATTATTCCTAGGCAAGAGTTAGTCGAAAAGGTTTGGCAGCAATCCTTTGTCGATGATAACGCGATTAACCGTGCCATCTCTGAACTAAGGAAACAGCTTAGTCACCCTCAATTTAAATCACATATTATTAAGACACATTACCGCAAAGGTTACAGTCTTACGGTAGAGGTAAGTCAAAGCGAACAAAAACTTTCGACTGAATTTGGGGCAACTAGTTCGAACTCAGAAATGAGCGAAGATGGACAAGAACAACTTGTCGAAAGCCTTAAGCTTGCTGAAGCAGAGAAAAAACATACGGAAAATGAATTACAACTAAATGCGAGCGGTCTCAATACCACTAATCATGCGAGCTCAACTACTCCTGAACTGAGTGTCGAGGAGGTATCGGTTAAATCGAAGGTCGCTTTGCATCGTTGGGTCATTGTGGCTTTAATTTTCGTAGTGATTATATTAGCAATTAAGCCCTTTTGGGCAGAGAACGATGGTGAGTTTAAAGTTTCTGAGAAACCTCTACCCACAATCCCGCTAGCCGCTAAACCAGTTGAACGCGATTTTTCTGTCACATCGGCGACTTGGAACCATGGCGGAGAAGGGAATCCTTTAGTTTCTTACGATCGGGAGTTTTTTGCCTATAGTAATACTTATCAAGGGGTGGTTAAGACTTTTGTGAAGCGATTGAGTGATCAGGCCGAAGTCGCTCTAAGTGTACCGGGATTAGAAGTTGGAGGAATATCTTGGCAATTAGGTCAGCAAAAGCTATTAACTTTATTGGTTAATAAGGACCGGAGTAGCTGTGATTATGTGCTATTTGATATGTCGACCTTTCCTGATATTCAACCTCCTAAAACGATAAAGTCGTGTCAGGCATTAACGTATGGCTATGCTCATTTAGATGAGAAAGCAGAAAACCTCTATTATACTCGCGTCGATACTGGTTTTTCTGGTTCTGCCATCTATCAATATAATCTAAAAAGGGAACGTGAGAATGTGCTGTTAGCACCAAGTGAAAATCACTATGGGGCAATGCAGGTACAGTTATCACCTGATGGTAAATATTTAGCTTATTTGTGGTCTCAAGTTAAGTCTTCACAGCGAGTGTATTTAATAAACCTAGAAACGCGTGAAAACCGTTTATTGCATGAAATGCCTTTGGCTAGACCGCATTACTCGCTTAATTGGTTTGATGATGGTAAACACTTACTAACTGCTGAGGGTGATCAGTTAGTGAAGCTAAATATTGATACAAAAGTCATTGAAAAAATTAAGTTACCGCAGGGGCTAATACCATTCTACATGGCCATTGAGTACGATAATCAGATATTGTTATCGCAAAGGGATACTCAAAAATATCAATTAATACGGGGAAGTAAGCTCTTTAGCCATTCGGATATCACATTTACTAATGCTCATGAATCAGAAAGTAGTGATTATTATCCTGCTACATCTAAAAGTAACGAAGAATTACATTATTTCATTTCTAAGAGAACGGGAAGTAGTCAAGTTTGGCGCAGCGAAAAAGGCCAACTAACGCAAATTACTACGGTTAAAAATAGTGTCATACAGCCAATCAGTGGCTTAAGGTTATCCTCTGATAATGAGAGGTTGATTTTTATACAAGGCGGCGACCCTTACCTTATTGATTTAAATGCTAACCAAGAGTATGCAATTGATGAATTAGATGAATTTGAAATTATTGATATCGCCTGGGGGAATGCTCCACACCTTATTTATTTTATTAATGTTGTCGGCGACAATAAACAATTACAGCTTTTTAATTTAATGACTCGGCAAATAACTTTAGTTAATAATGATGGTGCTGAGCGTCTTTATTCGAACGGGGCTGGGGACACTTTTTATTTATTCGACAATAACCTTCATAATATCGGTACTGGTAGCACAATAGCGATTACCATTCCAAGTGATGCCTTTGTTTTTTCAGATATGAATGAGCATTACTTTTTTGGTAGTGATGCGCTATCAACACTTTATCGGATGTCTTTGAGTAATGGGGAAGTTCAAAAGGTAAAAACGCCATTTAGACAGCACCGCTTTAGCATCATTGACGACAACTCTATTCTTTTCACCAAAAGGCAATTTAAAAATACCTCAATTAAGCGTGTCTCTTGGAATTAACGTTGTGAGTTCATATTATACCAATGAGATGGATTATTTAAGCTGCGCCTTAGGCGTGAATGTTATATAATCCGCCAGTTTTGAAGTGGAAGAGAACCTTAGATTTATGCAGTTAATTCGCGGAATACATAATATTACGGCCAAGCACCGTGGTTGTGTATTAACCATTGGTAACTTTGACGGTGTCCATTTAGGTCATCAAGAAGTGCTTAATGGGTTGAAAAAACGTGCAAAGTCTCTTGGTCTACCTAGTACTGTCATGACTTTCGAACCTCAGCCCCAAGAGTTATTTAGTGGTAAAAAAGAGGGCGCTCAACAAGCGCCAGCGAGGTTATCACGCTTAAGAGAGAAGCTTGTCTTACTAGCAGATTATGATATTGAACGTTTGCTATGCGTGCGTTTTGATCAAAAATTCTCGGCAATGACTGCTCAAGCGTTTATCGAACAGCTATTAGTGAAGCAGCTTGGGGTTAAGTTTTTAGTTGTTGGCGATGATTTTCGTTTTGGTCACCAACGCCAAGGCGATTTTGAAATGCTGCAACAAGCCGGAAAAAAATTCGGTTTTGAAGTAGTCAGTACGCAAAGTTTAAAAGTGGCAAGCACCCGTGTCAGCAGTACCTTAATTCGTCAGTGTTTAGCTGAGGGTAAAGTCACTGAAGCACAGGCGATGCTTGGTCACCCGTTTGTTATCAGTGGCCGCGTGCGTCATGGTGATAAAAAAGGTCGTACTATCGGTTTCCCAACGGCCAATATTGCCCTTGATCGGAAAGTTTCACCGGTGCAAGGTGTTTTTGCCGTTGAAGTGAGCTTAGATGGTGAGACGTACCAAGGGGTTGCTAATATAGGGCAACGCCCGACAGTGAAAGGTACTCGTATTCAACTTGAAATTCATTTATTTGATTTTCATGGGGATATCTATGGTAAGTGCTTAGATACTCGAGTATTGAAAAAGATTAGAACAGAAAAGAAATTTGAAACTTTTGATTTGTTAAAACAACAAATTGAAAAAGATGTCATCGAAGCCAAAGGTTTCTTTGGTTTTTGTAAATAGTATTTTGAACCTTAATGGTGTGATTATTAATGAGTGATTACAAAAAGACCCTAAACTTGCCAAAAACTTCATTTTCAATGAAGGCAAACTTGGCAAACCGTGAACCGATGATGCTTAAAGCATGGGATAAGTCGGATCTTTACGGTGCAATTCGTGCGGCACGTAAAGGCCGTAAAAGCTTCGTATTACATGATGGCCCTCCGTATGCGAATGGCGATATTCATATTGGTCACTCAGTAAACAAGATTTTAAAAGACATTATTATTAAATCGAAAACCATTGCTGGTTTTGATGCACCATACATCCCAGGTTGGGATTGTCATGGTCTGCCGATTGAATTACAAGTTGAGAAGAAACACGGTAAGCCGGGTCATAAGATCTCTGAAGCTGAGTTTCGTAAGAAGTGTCGTGCCTACGCGCAGCGTCAAGTGGATGGTCAACGTAAAGACTTTATCCGTTTAGGCGTGTTAGGCGACTGGCAAAACCCATACCAAACAATGAACTTCGATTTCGAAGCAAACATTGTACGTTCAATGGGTAAAATTATTGATAATGGTCACTTACAGCAAGGTGCTAAGCCTGTTCATTGGTGTTTAGATTGTGGTTCATCTTTAGCAGAAGCTGAAGTTGAATATGAAGATAAACGTTCACCTGCAATTGATGTACGTTTTAGTGCTGTTAACGAAGCTGAAATTCTTGAAAAAATGGGCATTGCGCCTGAGAAGGGTGGCAACGGTACTATTTCAACTGTTATCTGGACCACAACGCCGTGGACATTACCAGCCAACCGTGCATTATCAATGCATGAGAAAGTTGAATACGTATTAATTCAGTGTGAAAAAGACGGTCAGCAAGAGCGTTTAATTTTAGCGCATGACTTAATGAACAGCGCCATGGACCGTTACGGTGTTGATAAGTTTAACGTGCTAGGTCAATGTGACGGTAGTGCATTAGAGTTAGTGCAGTTTAACCACCCATTCTATGATTTCACAGTGCCTGTGATTTTAGGAGAACATGTAACTGTTGATTCTGGTACGGGTATCGTTCATACCGCACCGGGCCACGGTCAAGAAGATTACGTGGTTGGTCAAAAATACAACATTGAAGTCGCTAACCCAGTTGGCGCTAACGGTGTGTATCTTGAAGGTACTGAGCTGTTTGCTGGTCAACACGTCTTTAAAGCCAATGATGCAATCGTTGAAGTATTAAAAGAGCGCGGTGCATTAATTCATCATCATGCGTTACTACACAGCTACCCACATTGTTGGAGACACAAAACGCCAATCATCTTCCGTGCAACGCCACAATGGTTTATCAGCATGGATAAGAATGGCTTGCGTAGTCAAGCGATGGGTGAGATTCAAAAGACACAGTGGATCCCAGATTGGGGTCAGCAGCGTATTGAAAACATGGTTGAAGGTCGTCCAGACTGGTGTGTTTCACGCCAACGTACATGGGGCGTACCGCTAACAGTGTTCATTAATAAAGACACTAACGAGCTGCACCCTAATACCAGCGAATTATTAGAGCAAGTTGCACTATTAATTGAAAAAGAAGGCATTCAAGCGTGGTTTGATCTAGAGCCTGCTGAGTTCTTAGGTGAAGGTGGCGAGCAATACGTTAAAGTAACCGACACATTAGATGTGTGGTTTGACTCGGGTGTTACTCACGCTTGTGTGGTTGATGCACGCGAAGAGCTACAAGGTCCAGCTGATTTATACCTTGAAGGTTCAGATCAGCATCGTGGTTGGTTCCAATCGTCACTAATGACGTCTGTGGCGATGAACGGTAAAGCACCGTATAAGCAAGTGTTAACACATGGCTTTACCGTTGATGGCGAAGGCAAGAAAATGTCTAAGTCATTAGGTAATGTGATGTCACCACAGCAAGTGGTTAATCGTTTAGGCGCTGATATTTTACGTCTATGGGTTGCATCGGCTAACTATACGGCTGAAATGTCAGTATCTGATGAAATTCTTGATCGCAGTGCTGACTCTTACCGCCGTATTCGTAACACATCACGTTTCTTATTATCAAACCTAAACGGTTTTGAGCCTGAGACAGATATGGTTGCTAATGAAGATTTAGTGGCACTTGATCGTTACATCGTCGGTCGTGCTCATCAAATCCAACAAGAAATCATTGAAGCGTACGATACGTATCAGTTCCATGTTGTTATTCAAAAACTAACGCATTTCTGTTCTATCGAGTTAGGTAGTTTCTACTTAGATATCATTAAAGATCGCCAATACACTGCTAAGGCCGATGGCCTGCCTCGTCGCAGCTGTCAAACAGCGATGTACCATATTGCACAAGCATTAGTTCGTTGGATTGCGCCGGTATTAAGCTTCACTGCTGATGAAATTTGGAAGTCATTACCAAATGACGAAGAGTTTGTCTTCACCAGTGAGTGGTATGAAGGGTTAACAGCGCAAAATCAAGATGAAACACTGAACACTGAGTTCTGGTTACAATTACAAGACGTTCGTAATGCAGTTAACAAAGTGATGGAGCAAGCCCGTCGTGATGAAGTGATTGGCGGTAGCTTACAAGCTAACGTGACCTTATATGCCGATGATGCCTTAGCTGCTAACTTAAATAAAGTAGCTGAAGAGCTGCGTTTTGTGCTTATCACATCTGACGTTACCATTGTCTCAGGTCAAGCACCAGAAGCGGCAGTCGCAACCGAGGTTGATGGTTTAAGTGTGGTTGTTGAAGCGTCTACTGGTGAGAAGTGTGAGCGTTGTTGGCATCACCGTGAAGAAGTTGGTCAATCGGCTGAGCACCCAACATTATGTGGTCGTTGTATCACAAACGTTGATGGTGAAGGTGAAGTTCGTCACTATGCTTAAGTCTGTTGATACTCAAAATGATATGACTAAACCACAATTAGCGCAAAGCGGTTTGCGCTGGCTGTGGTTAACGGTCATTTGTTTAATCATCGACCAAGTAACCAAGATTTATGTGGCTAATAATTTTAGTCTTTATGAGTCTATTGCTGTGATTCCGATGTTTAACTTAACGTATGTACATAATGAAGGGGCGGCATTTAGCTTTTTAAGTGAAGCAGGTGGCTGGCAGCGTTGGTTCTTTACTGCAATTGCTGTGACGATCAGTTGTTTGTTAACCTATTGGTTACGCGCACTTCATAAAACAGAAAAGCTATTATCGATTGCTTATGCCTTGGTCTTGTCAGGTGCACTAGGCAATTTAATTGACCGTGTTGCCTATGGTTACGTGATTGACTTTTTAGACGTCTACTACGGTAACTATCATTGGCCTGCATTTAATATTGCCGATGCGGCTATTTGTGGCGGTGCGATGCTTATCATCTATGATGCGATAACGAATAAAGATGACCAATCATCTGCTGAGGAAAGTAAAAAATGATTAACGCGACAAGTGAAATAATTTTTCATGTGACGATGAAGCTAGAAGACGGCTCAGCTGCTGATAGCACTAAAGTGAATAACAAACCGGCTAAATTACGCATGGGCGATGGTAGCCTATCACCAGCATTTGAAGCTGAGCTTCAGGGGTTAGCCGCAGGTGACACTAAAGAGTTCACCTTATACGCTAAAGATGCCTTTGGCGAGATGAATCCAGATAATATTTATCACTTAGAGCGTAGCCGTTTTGAAGCAGAAAGCCTAGAAGTTGGTGCTATTATCGCGTTTGAACAGCAAAATGGTACCGAACTACCTGGCGTGATTCGTGAAATCGTTGGCGATTCTGTGACTATTGATTTTAATCACCCGCTTGCGGGTCAAACGATTACGTTTGATGTTGAAATCATTGAGGTAAATGCTTAATGTCAGTCAAGATCTTACGCGCTAATCCTCGTGGCTTTTGTGCTGGGGTTGATCGCGCGATTACTATCGTTGAGCGTGCGTTAGATTTGTTTGATAAGCCAATCTATGTTCGTCATGAAGTAGTACATAACAAATATGTAGTTGATGGTTTGCGTCAGCGTGGTGCGGTGTTTGTTGATGAACTTGATCAAGTGCCAGATGACTCAACGGTTATCTTTAGTGCACATGGTGTCTCTCAAGCAGTGCGCCAAGAAGCTAAGCGTCGAGATTTACGTGTATTTGATGCCACCTGCCCACTAGTAACTAAAGTTCATATGGAAGTGGCTCGTTCAAGCAAGCGTACCACTGAATGTGTGCTAATTGGTCACAAAGGACACCCTGAAGTTATTGGCACTATGGGTCAGTACTCAAATGACGATGGTGCAATGTACTTAGTTGAAACCGTTGAAGATGTTGCTAACTTACAAGTCAGTGACGAAAGTAGACTAAGCTACGTAACTCAAACTACACTATCGGTTGATGATACTAAAAACATTATCGATGCTTTACGTGCTAAGTTCCCTGAGATTGAAGGGCCGCGAAAAGACGATATTTGTTACGCTACACAAAATCGTCAAGATGCGGTGAAGGATATTTCTGAGAAAGTTGACTTGTTATTAGTCGTTGGCTCAAAGAATAGTTCTAACTCAAATCGTTTACGTGAACTGGCTGAAAAGAATAGCACAACGTCTTATTTAATTGATAATGCTGATGGCATTGATGCGAATTGGTTAGATGGTGTCGATGCTGTCGGCGTCACGGCGGGTGCATCAGCTCCTGAAATATTAGTGAATCAAGTGATTGAAAAATTGGTTGAATTGACTGGTGGTGAGGTTGTTGAAAACCCAGGTATTATTGAAGATACTGTCTTTGCTGTTCCTGTAGAATTACGCTAATAAGCTTAAGCTCTGGTGTTAGGCACCAGAGCTACTTTACACTCTTATGCCGCTCGGCTAATAAAGAGTAAAAATGAAAGATTAAAATCATTTTCCATCTGTTTTAACTTATCGATATGCTGTTGATCTAATTCGGTCCCTTTGGTTAATAACGTATTGTGGTTATGGTTCTGAATATCTTTGGTTAACCGATCCCCTAATTTTACTTCTCTGCTATTAACAGCATATTCTGTTTCTTCACCGTCAATGTTTGGCATTTGCAGTAATAGCTTTTTGTAATGTGCCACAATAATCGGGTCAAACACACTGCCTGCTAATTTACTTAATTGGTTTAATGCGGCTTGGGTTGATTGGTTGGCAACTAACTGTCGACCGATAATCAAATTATCAAAGTAAGTGATAGCACTAATAATGCGCGCACCCAAAGATATATCATTGGTTTGTAAACGTGATGGTGAACCGGAACCATCGTAATGCTCTGTTAATTGCTTGATGATTTCCACGACTGGGGCCAACTCATTAATATGACCTAGCATATCGGCACTTGTGCCATAGAACTGTCTAAATGACTTTTTGTCTTGATGGTTTAATGCCTCAAATGGTGTTTGCAGCATGGATTGTGGCAACGCCATTTTTCCCGTTTCATATAATAAAGCGGCAATATAAATTTGGAATACTTCTAATGGCTCTGCCTTGAGCTGCTGAGCAATAAGTTTTGCATGATTAGCAACTCTAAAGTTATGGCGTGTATCGTCTTGCGTATGTAACAAAATCGACTCGGCATAGAGCTCAATAAAGGTTGAGAACGTTTGTTTTAAGCGACTAAAGTAACGTTCTTTTGTTGATGATTCTTTGGCCAACTGTTGTTGATTAACATTAATTTTCTTTTCTAATATCGAGTTTTGAGAACTTAAATTAGCACTTTTGTTTAAATTTATTTTAAGCAAACGCTCTGTTTTTAGCTCGTTGACATAATTTTGATAGGATGACTTTAACTCTGATTTTAGTTCGTTACTGTCCCACGGTTTGGAAAAGTAATGAGTGATTTTACCATTATTTATGGCATCCACTGTTGCATCTATATCGGCATGCCCCGTCAATAAAAAGCGTCTGGAGGTGGGATTGATCTCTTCTACCTTGGTTAAGAAAGTGGCACCATTCATTGTCGGCATTCGCATATCTGAGATGACCAGAGGGAGTGGATGCTCAGCGTAAAAAGCTAAAGCTTCTTCAGGATCAAGAAAGAGATGCAGTTCAAAGTCAATTCTTAAGACCCGACGTAATGCATTTAAAATTTCTTCTTCATCATCAAGGATAAGCAAAGCGGGTTTTGTCATAAAAAATCATTCCATTAATTAAGCTAAACGCTGAAATTATTATTCTTATCCCTCTAGTTATAAATCATTTGCCTGTAAAAAAATATAAAAATATTTAAGCGAATAATATTTTTATATGACGTTTAAATCTGCACAATTTGTAAATCACAACGAGACTTAGCATTTTGCAAAGCAAAATAAAAAAAAGGTTACAGGGAATTCAGTTTTATACTGCATTACCTTGAAAATATTAGATTTATTGATATGGCATTGAGGTTGCAACATACAGCTTAAGAAATAGTTTAAGAGGCCATTATGAAAAATAAATCGTCAACAGTGTGGTTAGTCCTTGATAGTCGTCATTTTGGGGGCATTGAAACTCATGTGCTTGAGTTAGCTAAGGGGTTATTAAAGCTTGGAATAGAAGCTGAGGTAGTTTTTCTTGCTGATTATGGTTTTCATCCGCTTATTCAGCAATTACAGCGCCACGGAATAAAGTATCGTCAATTAAACAATGGGTTTATTTCTTTGTTTTGTGCTCGCTTTGCTGAGAAACCACTGATTGTTCATGGTCATGGATACAAGGCAAATATTGCGGTGAAATGCCTAAAATATTTCAGTATGCAGACCACCATATGTACCTATCATGCGGGGGAGGCGCTTTCAGGTAAGTTAGCTGCTTATGATTTTATTGATCGATGCAGTGCGTCAATTGCCGATGTGGTGATTGCTGTTAGTGATGAAATTAATAAAAAAGTTAGAGGTGAAGCAAAAGTAATAAATAATTTTGTTGCTGTTAAACCGCAATCTTACCCGGGAAAGCAAGTAGCTTTCGTTGGTCGCTTAAGTGATGAGAAAGGGCCACAAGACTTTATTCGATTGGCTCAACATTTCTCCCAACAAAGTTTTCACATTTATGGTGACGGTCCTTTGTTAGAGAGCCTAGCGTTTAGTGCACCAACAAACCTAATTTTTCATGGCTATCAAATTGACATGAATGATCACTGGCAAGATATCGGGCTGTTAGTGATGCCTTCAAAATTTGAAGGTTTACCCATGGCTGCACTGGAAGCGATGTCTCATGGGATCCCAGTTTGTGCTTATGACGTTGGCCGATTAAACAATTTAATTAACCACGAGAGTGGGTGGTTAGTTCCTGCTGGTAACTTTAAACAGCTCAAAAATTGTGTCTCAAAGTGGCTTTCAAGTTCACTAACCGAACACTTCCACCGCACTCGCTGTGCTAGAAAGGCGGTGATAAAAGGTTTTAGTGATGATGTTGTGATCCCACAAGTGGTGAGTAGTTATAACCAAGCCTTAATTAATAATAATGTGGGGGTCAGTATTGTCTTAAATCGTGAAACAGCTAAGCAACGCCCATCATATGGTTCTGTGTAATGGCCTTAGGAGGCGTTATGGAAAAGGTCGAGAGCAAAAGAGTGCCAATCTTATTTGTACATTACGGTGAGGATTGGATTCGAGGCAGCGAGCGTTGTTTATTAGATTTATTGAAATGTCTTAATAAGAAAACCTTTAAACCTATTGTTTGGTGTAATAGCCAAATAATGGCTGCGCAAGTGAGAAGGTTAGGTGTAACGACTTATTGTCAACCGTTCACCTTGTTGTTGGGTTGGCATAAGCCGTTTTTTGATTTTAATGGCTTTCGCCAGCTAATACATAGAGGCGAGACATTGGTGGATCGCCATCATGTAAAAATTATTCACAGCAATAGCGGTGGGCCCTGTCAATGGCTTAACTTTGTCGCTCGAAAGCGCCAAATACCACTGCTTGCTCACTTACATTGTCGTTACCCTTTGCGAGATCGTTTTACACTCGGGCTACATTGGGTCACCAAGAGCATTGCTGTTAGCCAACCTATTGCCCGTCAACTCCTCGATGATTCAGTCAGGAAGGACAGGGTGGAAGTCATTAGTAATGGTATCGATTCAGCTCGATTGTGCCCTGAACAAGTTATCGATATACGTCAATTATTAGGGTTTGATGCAGGCGATATTGTGCTGTTCTCGACCGGTTCGTTAATTGAGCGTAAAGGGATGGATTTGATTATATCTGCTATCGGCAAAGCGCGATTGCAGTATCCACACATCAAACTCGTGATTGCTGGAAGTGGAGAGTGCCATGAGCAGCTTTGCCAACAGATAGAAGCCTTTGAATTACAAGATTCAGTCTTTTTACTGGGTGAACGGGATGATGTGCCTAGCCTTCTACAAGGAGGCATCGATATCTTTATCTCGGGTGCTAGAGAAGAGGTTTTTGGTCTGGTTCTCGCTGAAGCAGGCTTACATGGTATCCCGGTCATTGCTCCACGCGTTGGTGGGATACCAGAGGTTATTCAGGATGGAGAAACCGGCATCTTAGTTGAGCCAAATGACATTATGCATTTAGCTCAGGCCATTGAAAAATTAGTGTCTAGACCTAACCTGAGAAAGCAATTGGGTAATGCAGCGAAGGCTTATGTTGAAGAACGTTTTTTAATTGAAAGGAATGTCGCGCAGTTTGAACGTTGTTACTGCGATTTAGTTAAGCAGCATCAAGCGACAAACACTGTTGCTTTGAAGCAGGGCTGGTGGCTAGGCCTTAAATCGTTAATCCATTTCATTGCCAAGCTATGGCGAGGACAATTAATCAAACAGTAACAGCTTAGAGGGCTGTATGGGAGGAGAATATGTCAAAGTCAAAACACATTGTGGTATTAGATACGATTGCATTCGCTGGTGGCTCAAAAGTGGCGACGAACAGCTTGTTGTTAAGTATTACTCAGCCACACACTCGTATTACCATTATCACAGGAGATAAGGCGAGCTGGGCCAATAGTCATTATCAACTTCAGACACTTTGGCGCTGGTCGTGGTTAGAGAACTTAGAGCAAGGAATTGGTTACTTTCTACGTCACTTGATCTTAGCGATGAACGTAATGATTGTTCGGGTACGCTTTGGCAAAATTGATGTTGCAGTGGGGGCTTCTGGCCCCGGTGTTGATCTGGCTCTGTACATGGCTCAACTGGTTTTTGGTTTTTCGATTATTCAGCTTATTCATGGCCCTGTTGCTGCATCTCGGACAATTGCACGCTGTCTTGAACGTGCACAAGCCGTGTTTTACTTAGCCAGTACACTCCAGTCTATTTTGCAAAGTTTAGCGCGTTTAATGACGGAAAAGCAGATAGCACAACATCTTACTGCTAGTCATTATCAAGAGTTTAAAAATGGTTTACCTGCGGTTGATTGGCCGAGTCAATGTCAATATCGTCAAGCTCGTATCTTGTGGGCCGCTTCTTTATTAAAGTGGAAAGGCTTGGATTTGTTTATTGAGGCGAGCAAGCGGCTAGTGAGCAAGCAGCCGTTAGACATTGATATATGCTATATCAGACCCGTAGCAACATTACAGCCGGTCTCTCAAGCGCCAGTTCCTTTGATGGCAGACAGAGCTACATCAACCAGCTTAATAAAACAGTGTGGCCGCAGACAATACTTACCTCAAGTGCATTGGTATGAGCAGCCAAAGGATCTTGACGCTATTCGCTCAGGTTGCAATATTTTTGTATCGACCAGTATCAAAGAGCCTTTTGGTCTCTCTATTTTAGAAGCACTTGCAGCGGGCCTTTGTGTATTAATCCCTAGTGATGGCGCTTATTGGGATAAAGAGTTAACGGACGGGCTTAACTGTATTAAATACAAGCCTAATGATCCTCAAGATCTACACCAAAAATTAGACGTTGTTTGTAATAACACTGCACTCATACAGCAAATCGGCTTGCAGGGGCAAGATATTGCTCAAACCTACCAAGCTGAACAGCTTTATCGACCCGTCCATCAAGTGATTTTCTGTTGATACTTTACGCCTCGGCCATGACTGATTAGTAAGTATAAGGAGACGTTATGAAAATCAAAAGTTTGAGGGTGCTACCAAAAAGCATTCAACACACGATGATCTATGGTGTGAGTATTGCGCTAATGAAGTCAATCTCGTTGATCATGTTGCCCATTGTTGCACATTACTTAACACCGTCGCAGTTTGGGCAATTAGAGCTATTAACCAGTATCGGAGTCGTCTTCAGTATTTTGGTTGGTCTTGGCCTTGAAAGTACATTGTTTCGCTTTGCTGGATCCGAAAGTAATGAAGTGAAAAAAAAGCGCATTGCGGGTGGTGTTTTAACTTTAACATTGATTAGTGGAGCCCTTGCTGCTCTAGCGGGTTGGCTAATTGCGCCTATTGCATTGGCACAGTTTGGTTTACCTGTATCGGCATTGCAATTACGACTGGTATTACTGGTGATCGCTTTTGAAGGCGCGATAGCCATTCCATTGGCTTGGCTACGAATGCGAGAACAGGTGACCACTTTCTTTATGTTGACTTGCACTCGAACCTTACTGCAAGCGTTGTTAATCATTGCTTTCTTACGATTAGGGCTGGCCGTTGACGGTGTGTTATTGGCATGCTTTCTGGCCGCGTTTATTCAAGGTGCTTATTTAACTTATGTGATGTTCAAGGAAACTGGATTACGTTGGATTGGCGCGCAATCCTATGTCTTTATTCGCTATAGTATCCCAATTGTTGGGAGTGGTCTCATTGCTTTCTCATTGGCTGGGCTAGATCGCTGGTTGTTAGCTGATTTCGGTAGCTTAACTGATGTGGCGATCTACGGTGTTGCTGCAAAGTTTGCACTGGCTACTGTATTATTAGTACAACCTTTTGGCATGTGGTGGTTACCAAAGCGCTTTACTTTATTGCAAGAGCATGGAGGGCAAGAACGAATAGCACTTTATACTTCAATGGGGATTGTTTTTGTGCTTGTCGTTGCAGTGGTTGTCACCTTCATTGCACCGTTATTGATTCAATGGTTACTACCGAAGGAATATTACAGCGCCATTGAATACATTGCTTTTCTGGTGTTAGCAATGGCGTTCAAAGAAATTTCAGAGTTGGTCAATATTGGCTGTTTTGTTGGAGAGACGACGCGTTGTCAGTTTTTGATCAGTCTCGTGACTGCTATCATCGGTG
The DNA here is from genome assembly GCF_030689115.1 of Psychrobium sp. 1_MG-2023. Lineage (NCBI taxonomy): Bacteria > Pseudomonadati > Pseudomonadota > Gammaproteobacteria > Alteromonadales > Shewanellaceae > Psychrobium > Psychrobium sp. 1_MG-2023. The sequence goes on from NZ_JAUYVJ010000014.1 coordinate 55,267, forward strand.
TTGTGAGCATGTGGCTATGGATTCCAACGTATGGTATTTGGGGGGTAGTAATTGGTTTAAATTGCGCGTACTTCACTCAGGTGCTGTTATTTTTCCTACTAAGTCAATATTATCTGCCGTTACCCTATGCAATGACAAAAATCATCAGTATTGCACTGTTGTGCCTAGTGATTGTTTATAGTTTACAGTTGATAACCATTAATCTTTTTAGTGTTGTCATCACTTCGCTGCTCATGCTTGTAGCGATTGCAGTGAGTATTTATTTTATCTCACAAGCACGTTACCAAGCCCTGGTTCAATTCTTTATTTTACCAAATACATCGAGTAAATCATGAGTCGTGATTATAGGGAATGGGCAGACTCTTCAAGCGCATATAAGCATGTCCGCCAAGCAAACCGCTGTTTGTTTGTGCTGGTGGTGTGTGTGTTGTTCAGCCTGATTTGGTGGAAAATTCCTCATCCGCTACTTATTTTAGTGTTGGCTATCCTTCCTATCGGGGCTTTAGTTGTAGTGAGTGTGCCGTTTTATTTAGTGTTGCTATTTGTTGTTTTCTCTTTCTTTCGATTACATGAGGTGTTCCCGCAACTTTATTCATTAAAAATTCCCTTGTTGCTCTCGCTTGCTTCAATGGCTGGTTTGATATGGCATATTGGGTTCACCAAACGTATACAGCCATGGTGGAGTCGGGAGTTAACCCTACTGAGTATTTTTTTCACATTAATCGCGCTCGGGGTTATTTTTGCCAGTAATCGGCCAATAGCCATTGAGTACTTTAAAAATATCTATTGGAAAATTGCGCTGATGACGTTTGCTATCACTTGGTTGACTAAAAGTGCGAAGGATTTCACTTTTGCTTCCGTGCTATTAACTTGTTCTGGCGTGTTAGTGAGTCTGGTTGCAATATCAAATAAACTTAATGGGATAGGGATGGTTGAAGAGACAAGGGTAACCATTGGACGTGCAATTGGGTCGGTGCTGGGGGATCCTAATGATCTTGCGTTAGTGCTGATGTTTCCTGCGGCCTTTGCGGCAAGTTTGGCGTTGACTCCAGGATTGAATAAATTGACGCGATGGCTTGGCATTATAAGTATTCCTGTGTTGTTTTTTGCTATTTTAGCGACGCAAAGTCGTGGGGGATTGTTAGGCGTATTAGCAGTGTTTGGGCTGTTTTTTTATCAGCGTTCACAAAATAAGTTGGTGTTTACAGGAGTGTCGGTTGCCGCAGGTGCACTACTTTATGTGGTCGCAGGAATCTCGGGACGCTCCTCTGGCGGTGCAGGGGAAGAGGGGATCGATGCTTCGGCTCAGGGGCGCTTATATGCATGGGAAGCGGCTTGGAAGATGGCAGTGGATAATCCACTCTCTGGGGTAGGCATTGATAATTTCTACTCTAACTATTTTTACTACAGTCCACATTGGGATGGCCTAAACCATGCCGTACATAGTACGTGGTTTGGAGTGTTGGCTGAGTCGGGTTTTTTGGGGCTGCTGGTTTTCACTGTGTTAATTTATTACTTATTAAAATTAGGTTACCGCAGTTTAGTAACACTTAATCAAATGCCGGATGCGCCGCCTATCTTATACGCTTGTGCCAATGCCTCTTACTGTGGCTTGATTGGTACTGTAGTCGCAGGCACCTTTCTAACCCAAGGCTTTACCTGGCCGGTGTATATTTTAGCGGCGCTGTCCATGGCTGTCGCACAATGGGTTAAGCGCCACCAATAGTTATGTCTCATTTTGCAACAATCCTTGCAAAACCTTTTGCAAATCACACTTAAGATAAAAGTGTATATCCTATCTTTATGTAATTTAAAAGTTTTTTAGTTGGCATCAATGCTGCTCTTTACTAGGTAAGTTGTAACCGCAATTATCTGCTTAAGGGGTTTATTATGAGTTTCGCAACGTTAAATCACATGAAGTCTTGGCTAAAAACAAGCCGAACTCCTTTTGTTCAATCGTTATGGCGCTGGGCTAAGGCTATTCACTGTGGCGATATTCCATTGCCGAAATCCCCGTATCGAGTGCTTTACTTTTTTCATCAGCTAGTGACCAGCTTATGCAGCTTTATGATGCGCCTTGGTTATTGGACGCCATTATTTAAAAGCCGTACTAAAGCCTGTGGCGGCCAACTATTTCTTTATGGTGGCCTGCCATATATCGCTGGAAATTTAGATATCTCACTCGGGGAGCGCTGCCGAGTTTCTGGGCATAGCACGTTTACCGGGCGGACCTGTAGCAAACAAACACCGATGCTATGGATTGGCGACAATGTTGATATTGGTTGGATGACGACGATTGCCGTTGGTAGCAAAGTTGTTATTGGTGACAACGTACGTATTGCTGGACGTGCTTTCTTGGCTGGCTACCCAGGTCACCCTTTAAATGCAGAAGAACGCGCTTTAGGGCTTGCGGAAACCGATGCGCAAGTAGGAGGCATTATCTTAGAGAATGATGTGTGGTTAGCGACAGGGGTGTTTGTCATGGCGGGGGTAACTATCGGTCAAGGCAGCATTATTGCTGCATCAAGTGTTGTTACTAAAGATATTCCGGCAGGAGTTCTAGCGGGTGGTAACCCAGCCAAAGTCATTAGGAAGCTTTAAAGCAATGATTAATGCAATTGAGTGTAGGAATGAGGAGAATCACATGGCTAAGGACCTTATCGTATTTGGTGAAGACTGGGGAGGGCTGCCTAGTAGTACTCAGCAATTGATTAAGCACCTGTCTAGTGAGCGTAAAGTCGTGTGGATTAACTCTATCGGCTTACGCCAGCCGCAATGGAATTACCGAGATGTTTTACGTGCAATGAGTAAGCTATTTAGTGTTAACAAGCGCAACTATAACGGTCACTCAGAAACTCAGACGGCAATTAGTAATAAACACTTTACGGTCATTAACCCAAAAACAATTCCAGCACCTCGTAGTCGTTGGGCAAGGAGTCTTTCGACTTGGCTATTACGCCATCAAACATTATCTGCTGTTAAACGCTTAGGGTGTCATTCGCCTGTGTTATGGGTGTCATTGCCAACCGCTGTCGATATGGTTGGTCAGCTAGATGAGTCCGGTGTCGTTTATTATTGTGGTGATGACTTTTCAGCATTGGCGGGGGTGGATCATGAAACTGTGATAATACGTGAACGAGAGTTAGTCGATTGTGCCGATATCGTGTTAACGGCCAGTGATACCTTACGTCAAAAAATGAATCGTGCGTCTGCTGTGACTATAGAGCACGGCGTAGATTATGCTCTTTTCTCCAACCATTGTGCGCCGGCATCTGACTTACCTAATCAAGGCCGTCCGATTGCAGGCTTTTATGGCAGTATTTCTCAGTGGCTGGATATTGAGCTGTTGGTTGCCGTTGCGCAACGAATGACTGATTGGGATTTTGTATTTATCGGCGAATCAGTGATCGATATTTCTTCATTAACCAAGCTTTCTAATGTGTATTTCTTAGGGGCAAAAGCTCATGAGCTACTTCCTCGTTATAGCCAACATTGGCAAGTGTCGTTACTACCTTTTCGCCAAAATGAACAAATTAATGCGTGTAACCCTTTTAAGTTACGTGAATACCTTGCTGCCGGAACGCCAGTAGTTAGTACTGCGTTTCCAGCCGTTGAGGCATTTGGTGATGCCATTGCAATCGTCTCGGGAGCAGAACAAATGTGCGAGGCGATTTACCACTCACTCAATGACAGCCAAGCTCAAAAAAAATCGCGACAACTGTTGGTGTGTGAACACTCTTGGCAGGCTAGAGCCAGTGAAGTTGCAGAGTTGGTGGATTGCTTATGAAAGACTTATCTTATCAGTTACTTTATATGCTTACAGCACTATGGCGTCGTCGCTATATGCTGTTTATTCCGCTAATTATTTTACCGCTAGTTGGCGCAGCATTAGGGTTAACCAGTGCCAAACGATTTGAGTCACATACCAGTATGTTGATTCAAGAAACCTCAAAGATGAATCCATTCCTTGAAGATTTTGCCGTTTCGGCAATGTTAAAGGAGCGTTTAGACTCTCTTGAGACCTTATTACATTCTCGCCATATCCTTGGTGCGGTTGCCCAAGAGCTAGACTTGGTGGATGCGCAAACGTTACCTGATGAATACGAGCGCATTATTTCCACATTATCTGCATCATTAACAATGTCTCTTGCTGGTAAGGATTTAATTCGCATAGAGCATAGTGCAGGTTCACCGTCACGTATGAAAGAAACATTAGAAACGGTATCACGCCATTTTATCGAGCAGTTATTAGCGCCAGAACGTTCAAGTATGACAGACTCTGCTTTCTTCTTAGAGGGCTATTTGGAGACAAGACATCAAGAGCTAAAACAAGCCGAGCAAGCATTAGCTGAATTTAAAGGAAGCAATTCATCTAACCTGCCTTACATGCATAGCGCGAATATCACTCGTTTAGCCCAATTAAAATTGAGCTTAGCTGAGAAAATGGCCCAACAAGCCGGCGCGCAAAAAAGCTTAGGGGGGCTCAATCAACAACTGTCAAAAACCAACCCAATTATTGGCAAGATTGAAGACAAGATCATTAAGCTACTAGGGAATCTAGCCCTGCTAAAGGCGCGTTATACCGATCAACACTCAAAAGTTAAAGCGATTAACCGTGAACTTAATAGCTTAGAGTTAGAGCGCCAAGCGTTGCTTTCACAGCAACAAAAAACCATTAGCTCGGACGCGTTATGGGATATGGCGAGTGCTGCAACAGTCAATGATACTGATGCCAAGCAGCCATTATTAATTACTCAGCTCGAAAATCTACAGCAGTCTCGCACCCAGTTAGACTTTTTAACCGAAGAAATCAATTCGCTACAAACCATGATCGCCAGTATTGAACAACGCACGGCGCAGTTTGGCGCGCAACAACAAACCCTGCAAAAACTAGAACGTGATTTTAGGATCAAGCAAGAGCTGTATGAAGAGTTATTACATCGGTATGAGATGGCGCGAATGACTCAAGCCTTAGGCTTATTTGAGCAAAATAAAAGAATCAAGATTATTGATTTACCGTTTACACCAGTACGCCCAAGTAATTTCCCGTTATTTGTTTATTTACTTGCTGGTGCTGTCGCAGGGTTGTCACTAGGCGGCGGCCTGTCGTGTGTCTTTGCACTAACGGATAACACCGTTTATCGCCGAGATGAATTAGAGCGGTTAACAGGTATTCCCGTGTTAAGCCGTATCCCATCTTTTTCATCAGCAAATGCGCAAAATGTGGCTCGATTATCTGGAGGAAAGTATGAAGCATAATAACTTACCCGTTGTTGCACAGGTAGTGCAACATCTGCAACAAGGTGGAATTGAAACCATGGTGCTTGATCTGATGAAGCACCAAGATTTTAATACCCTAATTTTTAGTCTAGAGGGCAGTAAAGAAGAAGCGTTAAAGCGTTGGCCTCGATTAACAACAGTTAGTAAACAACTAATCTTTCTAAACAAGCAACCTGGACTAAGCTACAGAACGTTACGCCAATTAATCTCACTATTTAAGTTATTTAAGGTTAGCGCTGTTCACACCCACCATATCGGGCCGTTGATATATGGCGGCATGGCAGCGAAGCTACTTGGGGTAAAAAATCATATTCATACTGAGCATGATACATGGCACTTGATGAATGTAAAACGTCGTTTCATCCAACGATTTATCTTGAGTGTACTTAGCCCCCAACTAGTGGCAGATGCCGAAGTTGTAGCTGTACAACTACAACAAAAACTAGACTATAAACAGCCGCTTATTATTCATAACGGCATTGATACCGAGCGCTTTGTTCCTGGTAATCAACAATGGGCTAAGAGGTTGTTTAAGTTGGAGCGAATTCCATTACTTATTGGCACATCAGGTCGTTTAGTCCCCGTTAAAGCGCAAGATTTACTGATTAAAGCACTGGCGAATTTACCGCAACAAGTGCACTTGGCCATTGCAGGGACAGGTCCAAGTGAAAAGGAGTTAAAGGCGTTAGCGGTTCAGCTTAATGTGAGCTCGCGAGTTCATTTTTTAGGGGCTATTGACAATATGCCTGCGTTTTATCAAATGCTTGATGTTTTTTGTTTATCTTCCACTCATGAAGGGTTACCACTATCGCCATTAGAAGCGCAAGCTTGCAATATTCCTTCAGTGATTACTCGAGTCGGTGGAGCCGCTGAAGCACTGTGCCCTCATTTTGGTTCATTGATCCCCTCTGGTGATATTGAAGCTATGACTCAAAGTTTACACCGTGAACTTTTTTATGAGAGGGCTTTTTCGCAGTCTTACTCCAATGAATTTCCAATTGAGTCATTAGAGCAGCATTTTGATAGTCCAAGAGATTTTATTGTGAAGCATCGCTGTGTTAAAGCGATGGCTCAAGCCTATGCAAGACTAATTAACCATCAAATGATCGAGGGGGCTTTATGATTTCGCTTTTGTTAATTATTATGACATTAGGGTGTATGTTACTCATTATTTATCACCATGTGGGTTACCCATTACTGTTAAAACGCTTAAGCTCAATGTTTGAGTCTCAACAGCATGTATCAGAGACAATCAGTGTGACATCATCGTGTTTTAATCAGATGTTACAACAAGATTCACTTTCTATAACTATCGTGATTCCCGCTTATAACGAAGAAGCGTTCATTGCTGACAAGATTCGTAATTTGGCAATTCTTGATTACCCAATGGAAAAGTTATCGATCATTATCGTGTGTGATGGCTGCACAGACCAAACAGCAGCAGAGGCTAGGGCTGCTTCTCAAGAGCCGGCATGTACACATTTGCCAATTACCATTGAAGAGTACCAAGTCAACCGGGGTAAAGTGGCGGTACTCAATCAAGTGATGACGGAAGTTACAGCCGATATTGTTGCATTTAGTGATGTATCAGCTCTGATATCAATGGATGCGCTGCAGCAAGCGAGTCAGTATTTTAAAGATGCCAATGTTGGGCTGATCACAGGGCATTACCTACTAGCGCACCCGGGATCTACGGGGGAGCAACGCTACTGGCAATATCAAAGCAATTTAAAGCAACAAGAAGGCGCACTAAACTCAGTTATTGGCGCGCATGGTGCGTTTTATTTGATTCGACGTGAACTCTTTTTACCGATGCCGACAAATACCATTAACGATGATTTTGTCATCGCTATGGCGGTCGTGGAGCAAGGGTATCGTGCTATTTATGCTTCATCGATTAATGCCGTTGAATTGGAATGTGCTAGTAAAGAGCTAGATTTAGGGCGCAGACGCCGTATTGCGGCAGGTAACTTACAACAACTGATCCGCTTTCGTGGTTTATTATCCCCCAAATATCGCGCCGTTGCTTTCATGTTTGGCTCTGGAAAAGCACTGCGAGTATTGATGCCGTTGCTATTAATTGGAGCGTGGCTTGGCAGTGGATTGTTAGCAACTAGCCATTGGTTTTTTTTGATGGCAGCGATAGGTCAAAGTGCACTCTATGCTGCGGTTATCTTGTTCGAGTTAATAAAGCCACAGCAACCCAACCCACTATGGCAGACGCTTTATTATTTAGTCAGTGGTTATACGGCTAATCTACTTGGATGTATTCATTATGCGGTAAATAGAGGTTTCCGCTCATAAACGATCATTGAATAATACGGAGAATTAACATGATAGAACAAGCGATTAATCCGAAAATAAAGTTTTGTAAACGCATTATTGATATTGTTGTTTCTGTAGCGATTCTGATTATTTTTGCTCCGGTGATGGCTATTGTTGCATTGATGGTTTGGCGAGACTCGCCCGGTCCGGTTATTTTTTCACAACAACGCATCGGTTTATCGACGAAACACAGTACTCAGTTATTTAATATGTACAAATTTAGAACCATGGTGGCTGATGCGGAAAAACAAAGTGGTGCGGTTTGGGCTACTAAAGGTGACTCTCGAGTAACCAAGATTGGACGTTTTTTACGAAATACTCGATTAGATGAGTTGCCACAGTTGGTAAATGTATTGCGAGGTGACATGTCTTTAATTGGTCCTAGACCAGAACGTCCGGGATTTTACCAACGTTTAGAGACGCAGATCCCATACTTTGCTGAGCGGACGTTTTTGGTGCAACCGGGGATTACTGGATTAGCGCAAGTCAACCAAGGCTACGATACTTGCATTGATGATGTTCGGACCAAGGTGGGCTATGACCACAGTTACGCCTTGTCCCTAAACTATCCATTACAGTGGTTAGCGATGGACTTGTACATCGCTGCTAAAACAATAGTAGTGATGGTAACAGGAAGAGGGCAATAATCTTTCAGCACTTTATTAAAATGCAATGCAGAATAAAAAAAGAACAGTGGATGTTCTTTTTTTTATTGTGTTTTTTGATTTAAGTGATTGTTATTTATATTTATGTTTGTTTTGGTATGCTCTGTGCAACCTTATATTTGAGTTCCACTAAATATTAAGGTGATGACCATGAAATCATTTATTGAACAAACTAAAAATAATGAATTAATTGTAACATTTCTAGGCGCTATGGATTCTCAAGGGATGGGTTGTAGCCAAGATGATATTGAGCAATTAGCACAAACTTCAGTAGCTAGCGTTATTCTTGATCTACATGAAGTCGACCGCATCGACTCTTCTGGCATCGGTGCCATTGTTTTCTTATTTAAACGCTTAAAACTTAACAATCGAAGCCTTGCATTAGTGGGTATTCATGGCCAACCAAAACAGCTAATCAAAATGCTGCGTCTTCATTATGCGATGCCTGTTGAGTGGCTCAATGAAGAGCAAGCTAATGTAGCAATGCCAGAGGCAGTTAACTCATGAAAATCACTCTATTACAACCAAAAGCACTTGGAAGCTGCTTGGTCATTGCACTGTTATCGACAGGTTGTAGTAGTCGTTTTATGCAGCAAGAGCCTTTAAGTGAAGCGAGATACCCTGTCGAAGTTGATAGCCCATTAGGCCCTGAACATGGTTTACGCTTTGACTTTACACTATTAGTTCAGCAGCTAGATATTTTGATTTTAGAGGGGGCTGAATTATGTTTTCCTGCGACGGTAGTGCAAGCTCATGGGCGTGAGCTGCGGATAAAAAATGAAATTGGTAGTGGTTTATTATACGACGCTGCAAATGACATTATTATTCAGCGCCGATTATTGAGCCGTCTTGAGAAGCAACTTAACTATGTTAATGAGCACCAAGTGTGCGAGTTAGCGAAAACAGAGGGGATGACTTCACCAGGAGCGCTCGCTGAAAAGGTTTCGCAATTATTGAATGTAGATAATCAATTTGCTGTTGGTTCAAGCAGCTTAAACCCAAAATATATTATACGGTTGGCACAAGCAGTAGAGTTGATTAAAGACATTCCACAATACCATTTAAGCATTACTGGGCATGCTGATGACCAAGGGAAAGATGCGGATAATGTCATTTTATCTCGTCAGAGAGCGGAGCAGGTCAGTCGCTATATTCAGGTAATGGGAGTGGAACCAAGCAGAATAGAGATCTCTGCGGTTGGTAGTAATGAGCCATTGATTGCAGGAAGTGAGATGTCAGTTCGCTTAATCAATCGCAGAGTGAGTATTGATGTTATTGATAAAACGATTCGCAGTGCTGGGGAAGGAGATGATCATGCAAACAATTATTAGTATTAAATATTGGGTACTCATTGTGATGTGTAGCTTATTGTTATCTACTAGCGTGGGCGCTAAAGAAGCATATTTAGTGCAGCTCGGTGATGTTGTTCACGTTGGTCTTCCGGGAGAGGAGTCGTTAAATAAAAACTTTACCGTCGATGTGCGGGGGGGGATCAAGCTCCCAGAAGTCGGAAGTATCACTGTGGTTGGGTACTCTGAGCTCGAGTTGAAGCAGATCTTAGTTGCCGCGTTACAGCCCGTTTATCGCGATATGTCTGGGTTTTCGGTTTACGTTGCCAAAAAGCAACTGATGGTCAATGTTATGGGGTACGTTAAAGCGCCCGGGCATGTCACATTACCTGCATCGGCCAATATTCAAATGGCATTAATTGCAGCGGGAGGGTTAAGAACTGGCGCGCAATTAGACAAGCTGCAAATTCGTCGCAATGGCACATCTCAAGTGTTCAATTACAAACAATATTTAGATAGTGGTGATAGTAGTATTCTACCAAATCTACAGCCCCTAGATACTTTATTTATCCCTGCTTCACCGATGGTGGGCAACATTGAAGTTGAGTTTGACCCAGCTAAAGTCGCGAGTGGGGGGGATGCCGCAGATCGCTTAGCAATTAAAGTATTTGGTGAAGTTCATCGCCAAGGGAGCTTTTCATTTAATAACAAAACTAATTTGGTCGAGTTTTTAATGAAAGCCGGTGGGGTGACTCGGTATGCCGGTGTTGAACATATCCGTGTGATCACTGATGGTCAGCCTCAATTATTTAATCTTAAAAACTATTTAGATAGCGGTAATATCACGCTCTTGCCTGAACTTAAGCCCGGGGCGACGATTTTTGTTCCTAAGCAAGAAGAGCAAATAAAAACAGGGGCGAATGTTGTCTACATTATGGGGGAAGTGTTTAAACCCGGAGCATTTGAAGGAAAAGCGGATGCTACTTTCATGGATATATTGGCTAATGCTGGTGGACCTACACGTTTTGCAGAATCGAGACAAATAAAAATAATCAAAGCCTCAGGAGAGGTAATGTCTTTTGATTTAGCGGGTTACACCGAAGGTATTGCGAGTGCTCAATTACCAAGTATTAGCTCTGGCGATGCGATTTTTGTACCTGAAAAAACAGATATGAATGAGAAGTCATGGCTTAAAGTGTCGCCTAATAGAGCGGTTCGTGTCATTGGAGAGGTGGTTCGCCCCGGTCGTTATGAATGGGCGAATGAAATGTCACTTATTGATTTACTTGCTCATGTGGGAGGGCCGACATCACGCGCAGATACGGCAAATATTGATATTACCTCGCCCGACGGCTACGGGGCATTACAGCAATACACGTTTAATTTAGATAACTTCATTAAACAAGGGGTGGCTGAAAGTGCGCTACCTGTTATTCGTGCCGGAGCCACCATTCGCGTTCATGATTTACCAAGTGATCCAAGTGATAATAAAGCGCAATGGGTGAGGCAGTCGGCGGCGAAATCAATTTATGTTTTTGGTCAAGTAGGGGCGCCGGGTCGTTATATGTTCACCGAAGAAATGAACTTCTTGGATATCTTAGCGGCCGCTGACGGGCCAACAGCCAAAGCTGATATTCGAAACATTAGAATTAATCATCGCGGCACAGGACAAGCGCGCGTATCAAAACTTAATTTGGCGCTGTATTTTGAAACGGGAGATGAGCACCTATTACCTGAAATTAAAATGGGCGATACCATTTATATTCCAGAGCGTAACCGAGACTGGTTAGATAAACCTAAAGAAGTGACGGTTCGGGTCTTGGGGGCGGTGAATAAACCGGGTCGTTATAGCTATGACGATACCATGACGATATTAGACTTATTAGCAGAAGCTGGTGGGACTGTTTCAACCGCTTATATTGAAAAAATTACGGTGGTTAACCTGTCTTGCTGTCGCAGTCAGGCACGTACTTTTGACTTAGCCGAATTCTCTGAAACCGCTAACTTTAGTGACTTACCGGTAATTCGAGTTGGTGATACCGTTTATGTACCCGACCAACGAAATACCACTATGGCAAAAGCACGAGTGGGTCTACGGGATGTGTTTGAGCTCGTTTCCTTAGCGTCGTTACTGGGCGTACTGTGATCCGTGGTAATTGGTCAACTTAAGCGATTATAAACTGTAATGGAGGCGATGATGATTGAGATACCAACACATTATATTGAGTTAGAACGGATTTATGCTGCGACATTTTCAAGAGAACGACGAGCGGTTGCTGTTGTCTCTACCTACCCTGGAGAGGGGGTGAGTTCAGTGGTGATGGCATTAGCTAAGCGTAATATACAAGCCGGGCGTTCAACGCTTGTGGTGGACTTTAATCTGCATAGTCCATTGCTAAGCACTCAAGCTCAAGCGCGCGCCCCTCGGTTTAATCGGCTCAAACTCTCAGTGCCAACCTACTCGGCAAAGCAATTGGTCCACGCTCCGATCAACTTTAAATCTTGCACATCAATCATTCCAGTTGCTGATAAACTGTCTATTCTAGCAGGCCCTGCGACGCGTGAGGCCATGCTAAGAATGAGAGAGCCTGAGATGTTACGCAGTAAAGTTAAACAATGGTTGAAGCAATTTGATGTGGTTATTTTTGATACCTCACCAGTGAGCTTAAATAATGGGGGCAACCTACCACCAGAGTTGGTCGCCAGTGCTTGCGATGGAGCGATATTAACGGTACTGGCTGGACAAACGACCACCACTGCGCTAAGTAATACATTGAATAAATTACAAAGCGCTGAGGTGTTGTTACTTGGTTCGGTGATTAACGATCAATACAATCCGACGCTGCGTGATGAGCTGGTTAGGAAGCTAAATTTTATTGGAAAAATTAGCCCGTGGCTTGCTCGTAAACTTAAAGATAAAATTATGCGAAATAATCTGTTAGCGTTAGAAATTTAACGCTAACTATCCCACTCTTGTTTTTTGCGGTAGATTGTCGACGGACTCACTTCTAATAACGCTGCTGCTTTAGCGACGTTACCATTGCAGCTATCAATTGCAGACTCGATCGCCTGCTTTTCAACTTGCCATAAGGGAATGATTGAGGCTGGGTGGCCACTTGTTGAAACCTGTGTCTCTGCTATCGTTTCAACAGCTTCGGTTGTTGCTGAGGCCTGTTGTTTTGGGGGCGATAAGTTGTTAACCATGTTGGATAAGGCTTTAATCAGCATTTGTGAATTGATTTCATCGCCATGGTTGAGCACTACAATACCATGAATGGTATTTTCTAATTGACGAACATTACCCGGCCAAGCGTATGATTTAATTATCTGCAAGGCATCTCGTGAAAAACGCTTAAAAGACTTATTGGCCAATTTGCTGTATTTTTTTAGGAAAAACTTTCCAATGAGTTGAGCATCAAGTGCTCGCTCTCGTAGCGGTGGAAGCGTTAAATTAATCACATTAAGGCGATAGTATAAATCTTCCCTAAACTCATTATTGACCACCGCCGCGCCGATAGAGTTTGATGATGCAGAAATAATTTTTGCATCAAACTTATAGACTTTGTTGGTCCCAAGAGGACTATATTCACGCTCTTGAATGACCCGCAATAGCTTTGCTTGAAGTGGTTTTGATAGCGTGGTGATTTCATCTAAAAATAGTGTGCCTTTTTTTGCAGCAGAAAAGAGTCCTTCTTGCGCGGTAATGGCGCCTGTGAATGCGCCTTTGTTATGGCCAAACAATTGTGACTCCATGAGGTGTTCACTAAAGTTAGCACAATTGACCGCAATAAATGGTTCCTGATTATTCGGGCTTTCGGCATGGCAAGCTTTAGCGACAAGCTCTTTACCTGTACCTGTTTCACCCGTAATAAAAATAGGAGCATGGGTTGCTCCCGCATGACTGATATTTTCAAATAACTCATGCATTGTGCTGGTGTTAGCGATAATACCGTGAAAGTTAGAGTTCGGAACAGATTGACTCTGCGTATTTAAAACTGCAGCGGGTTTTGATTGTTCAACAGCCGCTAATGCCTGTTCAACAGTGATGGTAAGTTCTTTGTTATCCCAAGGTTTACAGATAAAGCGTTCAATGCTGCCCTGACTGAACGCTGATGATACCTTCGCAAAATCTTGATAACCAGAAAGAATGATACGCTGAGACTCTGGCCATATTTTTTGTATTTTAGCGAGAAGTTCACAGCCTTCTAAATCTGGCATGTGTTGGTCAGATATCACCACGGAGGGAAAATTATGTTGGCAATAGGCTAATGCGTCTGTTGGCGAAGTATAGGTGACGATATTTACGGGAAGTGATCGTAACACACGTTTTAATGCCGACAGAATCTCTTGCTCATCATCAACTAGTAACAAGGTTGGTAGGTTATTTGTTTGTTCTATCATCAAGCTGATCCCTTAAACATTATTCCTTTACCTGAGTATAAATAGATTAACGCAAAAGAGAATCCTTGATTAGTACTTTTACTCACTGCATTACTTATTTCTGTTGTTGTAGTGGTAATGTATTCATTTATGTGAAGAGACTTGATTTTCTACTCACCTGTCCATATATAGTGATATAAGGCTGAATTGTTTATGGTTGCTTAAAGTTGATGTGGCGTCTTTTGATATCGATGTGTTTGATAGTTGTATTAGCGATTACTGCTAATACGCCTGCGCATGCGATAAATAACGCCCCTGAAGTTACTGAACTTACGATAGTACCCAAACAGCAACTGACTAACGCATCGTCAAATATGCTGTTTAAGTTACTTGATCAGCAAGAGCAATCTTCTAGTGAAGATATTTATAACCCTCCGCGCTTTTACCGCGCGAATGTGTCTTGTTTTTTAGCTGAAGCGCAGCAACAACCACAATATGGCTTGGTGTGTGAGTTTTTCGAACCGAAACTATCAGCGGCCTTATATAAAAACCTCATTACCCCCCCAAAACTTCCTCACTGGTTTGAACAAACCAGTTTTAAGAAAACCACCTCACGTATTTCCGGTTGGAAAGACGCCAATATGCTTTATACAACATTGTTAGATCCTCTTAGTTAATCTCATTTTTTCAATGCTTTATTTAATTCTTTGAGCTCTCCTCACCTGACGGTTGGATGGCAAGCGGAATAAAACTATTTATTACAACAGTATTTGACGACTAAAAATCGTCAGCTTTTCCGATCGTTTAATTTACTTAGCACTTTGCTAGGAGAACTTTTGGTCAAGCTATCATTGAGATTAACTAATGAAACCACCGATTAGAAAGAAGCCGCTGCAATTTAAATGGCAGCAATTACTAAGTGTCATTGTTCTGCTATTTTTAATGGTCAGTGCACTACCTAACATATATCAAGAGCAGTTAACGATTTCTTTAACTGCAAAAGAGCGCCTTACTTTTACTGACGACACTAATGACAAGATGACTGTGCCGCGATTAAAGTCTCTACTAACTTCACAGGGCATTAGTGTTTCACAAGCCAACGCTACAGGGAATAACATCGCTATTACATTAGCCGACAAAGCTGATGAAGCACACGCGATGGCTATTCTTAATCAACAGCTTGAACAACATTTTTTCATAGCGAGTTCACTAACAAGCTCAATGCCGTCATGGCTTAAATCCACAGGCGCTGCGCCAATTAAACTGGGGTTGGACTTAAGCGGCGGTGTATTATTTGTATTAGATGTTGATGTTGAGCAAGGGATTGTTGAGCAATTTAAAGGAATGAGCCATGAGCTTAAATCAATTATTCGAACCAATAATTTGCGCGGCGCCAAGGTTGTTCAACCTAAGCCGACTCAGCTTCAAGTGATTGGAACACGGTTATCATCTGAGCAACAGTCGTTATTAATCGCAGAATTTAATCGTGCTTATCCAGATGTGACGGCGCATAAAAAAGCCAATAAAATTACTTTCAATTATTCTCCACAGCAGTATGAACTCTTCCACCAACAAACTATGGACCTCGCGCTAAAAACAATGCGCGGGCGTATTGAAGAGTTGGGAATCACAGAGGCGGTTACTCAGAAACAAGGTCGACACCATATTCGAATTGAGCTTCCTGGGGTACATGATCCGGCTCAAGCTAAACGTATCATTGGTGCGACGGCGTCATTAGATTTTTATCAATTTGCAAATAATGATTCGACGGGAGTGTTTCGTATCAACGATTCTAGCGGACAAATGCTCCACCTTAATCCCAAGTCTATCTTTTCAGGCAGTAATATTAAGAGTGCTCGTGCGGGTCAAGACGAAATGGGTCTGCCATTAGTTAATTTGGTATTAGATAGCATAGGCGGCCGAAAAATGACTGAGTTTTCTCGCGATAATGTTGGCAAGCCAATGGCAACCATTTTTTCTGAGTATTATCGTGATGCCAATGACCAAATGCTTAAAAAGCAAAAGGTCATTAATGTCGCTAATATTCAACAGGTTCTAGGCTCACAATTTAGCATCACTAATATGTCAAGCGCAGAGGCTGCACAGGATCTAGCGTTGTTATTACGCGCAGGCTCGCTGCCTGCACCGGTCACCATTGTAATGCAAAGAACAATTGAAGCGAGCTTAGGAGCTGACAATATCAATAATGGTGTTAAGGCACTTATTCTAGGTATTACTTTTACTTTGATCTTTATGGGGCTGTGTTATCGACGTTTAGGCTTAGTGGCCAATGTTGCATTAGGTTGTAATCTGGTGAGTTTGTTAGGACTGATGTCTCTCTTGCCGGGGGCTGTATTAACCCTGCCAGGAATTGCGGGGCTGGTACTTACTGTGGGTATGGCAGTAGATACTAACGTGCTTATCTTTGAGCGAATTAAAGAGGAAATAAAGCGAGGGCGCTCAACATTACAAGCGGTGGAAATGGGTTATCAGAACGCTTTAGGACCTATTTTAGATGCTAATTTGACGACGCTAATCACCGGCATCATTTTGTATGCGATAGGCTATGGCCCGGTGAAAGGCTTTGCGTTGATTTTATGTCTTGGCATTTTAACCAGTATGTTTACTGGTGTTTTTGTCTCAAAAGTTTTAACCAACCTTGTCATTAGACAGAATAAAACTCGTCTATTTGGAGCTGCATCATGAAACACTTAGCTGCTTTTTTATTGAGTCGTTTAACTCAAATTCGTATTGCTAGTTTTTATCTATCAATGTTTTTTATTGTAATCGCGCTATTAGGAGTGCTAGCGAAGGGGATTAACTTTGGTCTAGATTTCACCGGAGGTTATTTAACCGAATTCTCGTTCAATCAGCCATTAGCTAAAGAAGTTGTGACGAAACACTTAGAACAGCATTTAACGGGGCCTTTTGAGTTAAGTTCTGGTCAAAGTGGTCATTATTGGACATTACGTCAGGCAGATGATGGCGCGAGTGTGATAGCGAAAGAATGGTTTGATCCATTTGCACAGACATTATCGGCGCAACTGGGTTTAACAGTAACACTACAAGATTCAGTTTATATTGGTAGCCAAATTGGGGATGAGTTGATTAATCAAGGAGGCTTGGCGCTAATGGCAGCGATTATGGCAATTTTGTTCTACCTGTCTTTTCGCTTTGAGTGGCGGTTAGCACTTGGCGCTGTCGCGGCGTTATTCCATGATGTGATTATTGTTATTGGCGTATTTGCATGGTTTGGCATATCGTTTGATCTGACTATTTTGGCGAGTTTACTGGCGATTATAGGCTACTCACTCAATGACTCTATTGTGATTGGCGATAAAATTCGTGAATTAATGCAGCAAAATGCAAAGCTTGATAAGCCGCTTGACCAGCTTATTAATAGTGCTATAAAAGCCACAATGCTCCGTACGGTGATCACATCAGGGACAACCTTAGTGACAATTGTGTCGGTTTGGTTATTAGCTGGCGCGTCATTAAGTGGCTTTGCGACCGCATTATTTACTGGGGTGATCATGGGGACGTTTTCATCAATCGCTATTTTGGCTACGGTGCCTCAGCTAGTTGGCTTAACGGTTGATTACTATCAAAGGAAACAAGAAATAGGCTGTGATTTGCCTTAGTGAGATAGCGTGATGATAGTGTTTTTTATCATCACGCGCTTCACCAAAGTAGGAGAAACTTATGTTTTCATTAAGTATCCAATAGCGTGCTTAGTGACTATGCCACTGAATAACTAAATTCAATGCCTATGGCTTGTAGATACTCTTTCTCTTTGCTTAAGGCTGCGATTAGAGCATCTTGGGGCGCTGATGTTTGTTGAAATCTTGCATGCACCGATGATAGTTGAAACGAGACCTTACACGGAATAACAGGTAAGTTGATCCGGCCTTGTGCACAAAGAATCGCAAGACGCATTAACACTAAAAGGAGTAACTGGTGTTTACCAAGCTCCGTTTTGTTTTCTGCGGGTAAGGTGATGTTTCGGCGATGACTTTTTACGAGATCATGAATGAGTTGTTTCTGTGTTGAAGAGAAGCCTAACATTTCACTGTGCTTGATGATGTAAGCACTGTGGTGCTGGCGTTTTTTTGCGTTTATCGATAGTCCAACTTCATGAAGTTGAATAGCTGTTGTTAAGCAATCAAGCTCTTCTGTGGTTAGAGAGATGCCTTGGAGGGGCAATTGCTGGGTTATATGATTTAGCTGTTTGATGACTCGGCGATTGTAATCAGCGTCAGTTGGGTAGCGTAATAACATGCTACTAATCGTTTGTTGGCGGGTATCAGAATCAATATAGGAATGACTAAGGCTATAAAGCACACCTTCACGTAGAGCTGCTTGGCAATGGCTTAACTCATCTAAATTGAGCTGTTCAAAACACGCTAATAAGATCGTCACCGCACCTGGTAAAATGGTTAACTTTTCCTCAGGAATATTATTAATAGGGACATGGGTTAATTTACCGCAGTTTATCAACTGCTTCCTCAGCTGTTTTAACCGTTGTTTAGTTATCTTATTACTGCCATAGAGTTGTTTTAGTACTTGTTGAATCAGCTTGATTGATCCCGACGTGCCAAGGGCAAGTTGCCAGCTATATTTTTTGTAACGTTGTGCGATGCTTGATACTTGAGTCAGAGCGACATCATAGGCTTGAGCAAAGCTTTCTTTGGTGATGGCTTCTGGGTTAAAGTACCGTTTACTTAATTGTCCGGAGCCAAGCTCTAAGCTATCTTTTAGAACTGCCTCAACTTGATTGCCAATAATAAACTCGGTACTGCCACCGCCAATATCAATCACTAGCGTCTTAGGCTTTAAGGTGTGTGTTTGAGCCACGCCCTGATAGATTAAGCTGGCTTCAGTTTTGCCATCAATGATCTCTATTTTATAAGGGAGAACTTTATAAGCAGCGTCGATAAAATCTTGTCGATTAACGGCTTTACGCAGGCTTTGCGTCGCGACAATCTTGACGCTGTCGTGCGGCAAACGACTAAAACGTTGTCCAAACTGTTTTAAGCAATGGATACCGCGGGCTATGGCACCACTATCTAACACGTTGTCATTATTTAACCCTGTGGCTAAGCTAACGCGTTGCTTGTATTTATCAAGAATAATTAATTGACCTTGATGTTCTTTTGCGATGATCAAGTGAAAGCTGTTAGAACCTAAGTCCATGGCAACAATGTGTTTATTATCCGTCATGAGGCGACCTTATTTTTTGAGGGCTCGATGTCTTTGTGGGGTTTATTTGGCACTTCCTGTAATTGCTGTTCCAGCAGGTAATCGTAAATGCCTTGTTGGGCATGACAGATGGCAGCCCCATTTTTTTGATATGCATAAGGGTTCGTTTGCTCGGTATTTAACAATCGCGCCTTGGTATTATCTTGCAGTTGAATATTGATGATTTTAATAATGGTTTCTTTGACTTCGGGACACAAAATTGGGCAACCAACCTCTATGCGTTCATCGATATTTCGATGCATCCAATCAGCAGAAGATAGATAAACTTTGGGCTGCCCTAGGTTAGTGAAGATGGCAATGCGAGGGTGCTCAAGGTGACGACCTACGATACTGGTGGCCTCAATATTTTCACTTTGTCCAACTACTCCGGTCACTAAAGAGCACACGCCACGTACAATTAACTTTATTTTGACCCCGGCATTATTGGCTTCATAGAGTTTGGTGATGAGTTGGCGGTCGACCAAATTATTCACCTTGATAATGATGCCACTGGGTTGTTGATTTAATGCCGCTGCAATTTCTTGGTCAATGAGCTGCTCAATGGATGAACGTGAATTAACTGGGGAAACGACAAGGTGTTTGAAAGCAAACTTTTTATATGGACTCTTGATAAACTCAAACACGTTTGCCACTTCTTGTGTGATCTCGTCATGACAAGTAAACAGGCTAAAGTCAGTATATATTTTGGCATTTTTCTCATTGAAGTTACCGGTACCAATGTGGACATAACGCTTGAGTTTTTTGCCTTCTAAACGAGTGATTAAGCAAATCTTTGCATGAACTTTTAATCCGGGGACGCCATAACTGACCTCGGCACCAGCGCTTGAAAGCTTCTCGGCCCAAGCCAGGTTTGCCTGCTCATCAAACCGCGCTTGCAGTTCGATATTCACTTTAACGGATTTGCCATTTTTCACGGCTTCAATGAGGGCCGAAACAACCCGAGATTTTTTAGCGACTCGATAGAGGCAGATCTCGATGCTTTGTACCTTGGGATCAAAGGCAGACTGGCGGAGTAACTCGGTTAAGTGAGAGAACTTATGGTAAGGATAATAAAGTAAGATATCTCGATGGTTGATCGCGCTAAAGGCATTCTTATAACGGCTAAAGTATTGCTGTTCAATGGCCGGAAGTTTTTTAAACTCTAGCTCTTTTTCACCGATAGCAGGGAATTCTATAAAATCTTTAAAGCTATGATAGCGCCCGCCAGCAATGAGTCCTTGGTCGTTATTGATTGATAAACACTGGGTCAAACTATCGAGCATTTCACTTGGCATTTTATAATCATAAACCAAGCGGACTGGAGCGGCATAAGAGCGTTTTTTGAGACTATTATGCATGAGCTCTGATAAGCTTTGGGTGAATTCTTGTTTGAGATCGAGTTCCCCATCTCGCGTTAGCTTCATCGAGTACGCGTTGATGGTATCAAACTCGAAGAAGCCAGCAAAGATCTCACTGAGACTATGGCGGATAATGTTGTCAAGTAAGATGATGTTTTTACTTGATTTAGTTGCTGAGTCGGGCAGCTGGACAAATCGAGGAACGTTATTACTCGGCACTTCAACAAAGGCATGTTGCTTGTCTTTCCCTTGGCTCATCTCCACCATTAAATAGGTACAATCATCATTAATGTGATCGGTTAGGTTGATTTTGTCGTTAATGATTAAAGGAAAGATGTGACGACGAAGCTTTGTTTGATAATAGTGAGTTAACCAGTCAGCCTGCTCAGGTGAGAGCTGTTTCTCATTGATGAGATGGATATTATTTTGGCTTAATTCTCTGAGTAAAATAATATAGCTTTCATCAAACTCACGTTGTAACGCAATGACCTTATTTTGAATCGCGTTAAATAATGCCCAAGAGTGCTGCTTTTTTTTATGGGTTGCTGCAAATAACACTTGGCGGCGAACATTTGCAACTCGCACCCGGTAAAACTCATCCATATTACTGGAATAAATACCTAAAAAGCGCAATCGTTCAAGTAAAGGGACGCTGCTGTCTTGAGCCTCTTGTAACACTCGATGGTTAAAAGAAAGCCAGCTGAGCTCTTTTTCAAGGAACTGAAACTTTTCCATATATTCATTTTCTCTTGATCCAATTTAGCGGCATTCTAAATGGAGCAAGTGACATTTTTGTGTCATTTTTTTGAAGTTAGTATGACGACGGGCTTGTTATTTTATGAGCGGTTTAGGAGCAAAAGTAAGTGCCTTTAAAAGGGGGGGATAAAGAATTAGCGTGATGACTTGCTCATCACGCTAATAGGGCGGTGTACGAAATTAATTTAGCAGTAAGATAGATTTTATTTCTAAAACGGCTTCACCACCTAATTTATCGGTTAAGTCAGGCACAAAATATATCGCCGAGACATTCTCGGGTACTATGCCGACATCAGGCGAGTTATTAGGTGTCCAGCTTGGACGTTGAAAGCTATCAAATGAAACCGTTTGTTTAGACCATGTCGTTGCCGCTGGTACTTTTGTTTGGTAGTGAGCAAAGCTATTGTCGCCATCTTTACCGTAATCTTTTTGCGAGAGTTTAACAATGAGCGGCTGAGAGCTTTTGTATTCAATGGTAACTTGTTGTGAATTACCTAGTGTTTTTGATGGTAGATCATAAATCAATTCAATCCATGAGTTATTGAATTTATCAACACGAGGCACGCGGTTGAATTTAATCCAGATGCCATCTTCTTTAACTAATTTTTCATCTAATGTCGCCACACTACCATGAGGGTCTACATCATAGCGCCAATCGCTAGCATTCAATTGATCCGGTTGATTTGAGTTGGTAGAGCAAGCCATTGGTAGCGTTAAACTTCCAGCCAATAACAGGGCGAGAGGGAGAGATTTTATTGTTCGAAACACTGTTCTTATTCTTTTGCCATAATATGTCGTGTAATGATAAAACAATCTTCTTACACTTAACACATAAACTTTATATGCTAAAACAAAGGTTAAAGCGAAAAAAGATTCTGGCAGCTGTTTACGGCAATGAGGAAAAGGGCATTAAATAGTGGCCTAACAGAGATTTATTCGATTGTTTTGATGCTATTGAAGGAATTAAGACTCGGTGGTATCTAAATAATAAAAACACTTGGACGACATAATATCGCTCTAGCCCCAATTAACCTCCCTAAGGCGTTACGCCAAGGTCTGATACTTATTCGTGTTTACTAAGATTACACTTGCAGTAAGTTAACATTTCGCGGTATAAATTAAACATATACAAAACGCGTGTAAATTGCATTTAAGGCTGTTGTGACTATTCAATATCAACGTATCGTTGTCAAACTAGGAACCAGTGTATTGACCTCTGGTGGAAGCTCGCTTGATCGAGCACATATGGTTGAACTTGTTCGCCAAATGGCGTTCCTGCATAAGCAAGGCTGTGAAATCGTATTATGTACTTCTGGGGCCATCGCTGCTGGGCGAGAACGATTAGGGTTTCCGGCGCTATCAGACAGTATGTCTACTAAACAAATGCTAGCTGCTGTAGGACAGAGCCAGTTGATTCAAACTTGGGAAAACCTATTTAATATTTATGGTTTACACGTGGGCCAAATGTTATTGACTCGCGCTGATTTGGACGACCGTGAACGTTACTTAAACGCAAGAGATATGCTTGAAACCTTACTTAAGCATAAAATTATTCCAATTATCAATGAGAATGACGCAGTTGCAACGACTGAAATTAAGGTTGGGGATAATGATAATTTATCTGCATTGATGGTGGGGTTAGCCGATGCTGATTTGTTAATGCTATTGACTGACCAAGCGGGTCTTTATGATGCTAATCCACGAACGAACCCTCAAGCTAAGCTTATTGCAAAAGTTGATGTTATTGATGATGAATTAAAAGCAATGGCTGGAGATAGCGGTACGAGTTTAGGCACAGGTGGTATGGCGACAAAATTACAAGCCGCTGAAATTGCCCGCCGTAGTGGTAGCGATGTCGTTATTGCAGCAGGTCATCATGACAATGTCATTATTCAGGTTAGTCAAAAACAAGCAATAGGCACATGGTTCAGTGCGATGAGTAATCCACTGGAAAGTCGTAAACGTTGGCTATTGGCTGGTCCTGGCCCTGTCGGCACGATCTGTTTAGATGATGGAGCAGTCAATGCGGTTCTTTCTAAAGGCAGCAGCTTATTAGCTAAAGGGGTCTCAGCTGTTCAAGGTGAGTTCCATCGTGGTGACATGGTGGTATTAACTAACCCTCAAGGGGGGGAAGTTGCGCGAGGTTTGGCTCGTTATAGCAGTGATGATTTACTTAAAATTAAAGGCCTGCATTCGCAGGAGATAGAGACTGTCCTTGGCTATGGCTATGGCAAGGTAGTCGTACACAGAAATAACTTAGTGGTGCGATAAAATGACACAAAATATTGATATGAATAAGTTAGGCCAGCAAGCGCAGCAAGCTAGTTATGAGTTAGCGCAAGCATCTACGGCACAAAAGAACACCTTGCTTGAGTTAATTGCTCAAGGGTTACGAGAACAACAGCCTCAAATTCTAGCGGCGAATGCGATTGATATTTTAGGTGCACAGCAAGCGGGTTTAGATGAGTCATTGATTGATCGGCTATTACTTAACTCCGAACGTCTAAATGCAATGGCTGATGATGTTCAGCGTTTATGTCAGCTTGATGATCCTGTTGGTGAAGAGACTGAGTCAAAGCTTTTGGAAAGTGGGCTGCGTTTAAGCAAACGTCGTGTCCCGATTGGTGTTCTTGGGGTGATTTATGAAGCTCGCCCTAATGTGACTATTGATATTGCTGCTTTAGCACTTAAAACCGGTAACGCCGCTATTTTACGCGGTGGTAAAGAGACAATTAATAGTAATCTCGCATTATTAAACATTATTTCGCAAGCGTTAGTAAGTGCAGAGCTACCAACACAATCTATTCAGTATATTGAAAACACCGATCGCGCACTCGTTAGCCAGCTTCTTACTCTTGATCGTTACGTTGATATGATTGTGCCTCGAGGTGGAGCAGGTTTACATCGCTTATGTATCGATCAAAGTACTATTCCTGTGATCACTGGTGGTATTGGTATCTGTCACCTCTATGTCGAAGGAAGTGCTAATGTAGCTAAGTCTGTCGATATTATCGAGAATGCTAAAGTACAGCGTCCATCTGTCTGTAACGCACTTGATGTCGTCTTGGTGGATAAGTCAGTTGCAAACTCGTTTTTGCCGCAACTTGTTGAACGCTTAAATAACAGTAATGTGGCATTAAAGGCAGATGAAAGCGCTTTGGCAATCTTACGTGATTGTCACTTAGATGGTGTCACGGTTGATGCGGCTGATAAAGGTGATTTTGACCAAGAGTGGCTATCATTAACGCTATCTATCAAAGTTGTTGATGATATTACTCAAGCTGTTTCTCATATTAGAGCGCATAGTAGCCAGCACTCGGATGGCATTTTGACTGAGTCACTGAGTAAAGCTGAGCAATTTGTCAATCAGGTCAATTCTGCAGCCGTTTATGTTAATGCGAGTACACGTTTTACCGACGGTAGTCAGTTTGGGCTCGGGGCGGAGGTCGCCGTGAGTACTCAAAAGCTTCATGCTAGGGGGCCAATGGGCCTTAAAGAGCTTACAACCTATAAGTGGATCGGTGTTGGTGATTACCTAGCTAGAAAGTAAGCGTTAGTGTAAAACACACTTTTGACCACCTAATAGCCCTAGCAACGTTCAATTGCTGGGGCTATTTTTTACATTAAACATGGAGTGGTTAAATTGATTACTTATTGGTCTTTATTGTCTGTATTTTGTTATTGATATCAGGATGGTAAGGTGGGTAATATTTTTATTTCTTTGTAAGTTTTTGATATTAAGTTTATTTTGTTTTTATTTTCAAGTTGGCACTTCGGTTGCAATTATTAAATCAACTAACCAAAGGAACTTGATTATGAAAACTTTAACTGCGATTTTATCTACTTTAACATTAACTATTGGCCTAACTGGTGCTGTAAATGCTGCAACTCTAGAAGCAACTGACAATTCAGCAAGTACTAATATTTGTATGAAAGCTGCTCAAGGTAAGAAGGTGGCTCTACATCATGCAATTAAAGAGTCTAAATTAAGCAAAGACTATGTTGTTAATAAATTAAGCTGTAATGATCTAAGTATTACCGCGTTCGTTGCTCAACACGGTAGCTCGCCTCAGAAGATTAACAAGTATCTTGAAAGCTACCGTCACTCGGGACACGTAACCATTGCTAAGGTATCTTCGTTATAAGTTAGTTAAGATCATTAAAAGCTCTTAATTGAATAAACGAAGAACAGTACTCGCTACGATATTCGAGTCACCAATTTAAAGATGCCACGCTACTGATTGAGTAGGGTGGCATTTTTCATGGTCTAAAGAAATAGTTTACCTGAGCAAGCTTTTGCGATAATGAAATGAGTTTCACCAGTTCTATAAATTAAGTGTTCAATTGTGTAATGTGAATAAACGGACTAATGCATAGGCTCTAAGCTCTAATAGAACTGAAGGGTTGATATGCGTGCCTTCAAGGCATTTATTAAGTCAGTGAAAAGTGTTCAGGTTATTAATGAAATAGGTATTAGTAATATTGCCAGCACCTTAAACGAACTAACGTTGAGCTTTAAGATTGCGTAACAGCGGTGTATAAACAGGCTAATTCTATGGCGAGTCATAGAGTTAGCCTGTTTTTGAAAATGCGATAAATTATTTATTAAAGCAGCTTTCCAAAAATTTAATGGCTTGCGCTTCTTCAGGCGCTAACTCGCCATCTGATAATGCTACCCCTTTTGCTAACGCGAGGGCTAAACTCTTAGCAGGGCTGTCGATAATGTGTTTAGTACGATGCAAGATATAATCTTCAATCATACTTGTTTCGATCGCCTCTCTAGCTGATAAGCTAGCACTATGTAAATACTCCAATGGCGACTTTTCGTTTTCCCAGACTAAATCAACCATCCAATCGAGGGTGTATTGCATTTCTTTATCTTCAACAACACCGTCAATTTCAACGAACAGTACGACAAGGTCGACTAAGGCTTCACGTTGTAATTGCTCAACACAAACGCCCATATCAAAATTATTTAATAGCTGTTCAAAATTCATTTTTTTATTCCTTTATTTGTTATCTTGCATGAGCTTAAACTCGTCGACGATATGTTTAAGCAAAAAGGTTTCACGTTCAATCGACATGCCTTTTTTATCGCTGTGTGCCATCGTATGCTCATTATGTTTTATTGCATCAAAAATATTAACCCATACTGGGCGCATACCATTAACTACCTCATAGTCCTCTAGCCTAGTCATTCCTAGCTCGCTGTCAATATCACAGGTGTAACAATATGATTCCATATGCATGGTATCAAAGTCTGGTTTATACCACGGACGAAACTCTTCATAACGGCCGTAAGGCTTGATATTGGTGATATTTTTAGCACCGGTTTCTTCAATCAGCTCTCGCTTTAAGCCACAGGTTAAGTCTTCACCTTCATCAACACCACCGCCAGGTAGGGTGTAATCGTGATAACGCTCGGTATAAAGCAATAAAATATTCTGGCCTTTTAACACAATCGCGCGCGCTGCTTGACGATGAAATGTGGTCCCGAGTTTTTTTTGACGTTCGGGGTGAGTGGCTGATTTTAAAAGGCGCATAAAACTAAGGCTACAATAATGAATGAGCGCGTATTATAGGATAATCAAAGGTTAGTGCCAGCGAAAAAGTCCAACATGCTTACGGTGGTTGATAAAAGTGATCACATTATCGTTTGAGTTATAAGCTAGCAGCCAACTTAATAGGCTACCTGCCTTACCATCGTCTATTTGACGCACTTGCCATGATTGGGTGATCGGGTTGTAGCCGTAAAAGTTATTTTTGTAAGGGCCGCCAATTATTAAGCCATTCGTCGAGTCATAGGTAAATACGGGGTAACCCTTTTTTTCTTTTGGGTAGGTATGAAGTTTAGTTAACGTTGATTGTTGTAGGTTGCCTCGATTTAAATTGAGCTTAGCAAAAGAAATTCTATTTTTATGCTTTGCCCCTTTTTCTGTGCCAAAAATATACATTGCCTGATCGATTGCCGAGTAAACAAGCGACCCTGAGTAGGGGGTTATTCTTGGGTACTTTTTCGGGTAGTTTGATAAAAATCGTTCTGTGGTGTGTGTAGCTGGATCGTAAGCCCAGATATGCAACCTATTCATACCAATGATCTTCTTAGAAATAGGATCGTATTCCGCAACCCCACCATAACTGCCAAAACCACCGACTTGCTTAGGATCTAGGATTTTCCATTGCTTATTAACTAAATCATAACGTCCATAAGCCTTGCCAAAATAAGCTAATCCCGATCCTTTTCCAACAATGGAAGGACCTGTGCCACTTTTTAGTAAATAAAAATGAGGTTGGTGCTCGTTAACCACCAACAAATCATAGGTGTGCCGTCCAACGGGACGCGGGTAATTTTCACCCTCTAGTCCTTTAAGCCAAAAACCACGGTCGTTATTATCTTGATGGTAATAGCGTTTCGGTGTTGGTGGATACAGTGGTGAGAATTGATTACTAAGCTTTTTAAAACTAAAACGATAAATAGCATCTGACCACGTCGCTGAATGACCGCCGCCAAATAATAATAGTTGATTATGATGTTTGTTATAGACCATACCGCTATAGTCGGTGACACTCCCTGTATTGGGTTCACCTTGTGGTTTTTGCCATTGTATTTTGCCCAGCATCAACACCTGATTTTTACTCAGTGTTTGTAACTTCGGATCACTTTGGATTATTGAAGCCTGAGAATCTGCGTATGTAGCTAGGCTATAAAAAAAAGCTATGATGATGCACAAGGAGCGTTTGGGGAGTTGCATATCTGTGATAACCCTCTTCATACAAGAAAGTGATGTTTCATTCTGAAACAGCTTAAGCATAGTTGTAAATCTTCATTTTAGCCGCAAATGCCAGCAGCGATGATAAAAACTATTAGGTATACTGTGGGCATTGTTCTTTTATGTATTTAGTTATCGATGACACAACAGGCTCCCTTTGAATTACATCTATCTGTTAAACAAGCGGCTCCAGCAATTGAGTTGTTACAACAGCATTGTCAGTTATCCAAGCAACAACTAAAACAAGTGATGCACAAGGGAGCGGTGTGGTTAACGACAGGCAATAAAACCCAGCGACTACGTCGTGCAAAAAAAGAATTAACCATTGGGCAAGAACTACACCTTTATTATAACTCTGACGCATTAAGTGATGCCTTTACTCCGCCGCAGCTCGTTGCTGACTTGCAAGAGTACAGCGTGTGGTATAAACCCTGCGGTATGATGAGCCAAGGCTCTAAATGGGGAGATCATTCCACAGTCGCTCGCTTTGCTGAAGTGAATTTAACACCGCAGCGTCCAGCGTTTATTGTTCATCGTCTTGATCGCGCGACTCATGGTTTAATTTTAATTGCCCATAGTAAAAAAGCTGTGCGTGAATTAACTCAATTGTTTGAGCAGCGCTTAATAAATAAAAAGTATCAGGCGGTGGTTAAAGGTCAATTTGGTGAGGCACAAGAATTTAATCAAGAGATTGATGGGCGCAGTGCTTACACCAAAGTGACAGAGTTGTGTTATCACCCTGACATGAAAGCTAGTTTAGTCGATGTTGAGATTGGCAGTGGTCGTAAGCATCAAATACGTCGTCACTTAAGCGAAGCGGGTTGGCCGCTGATAGGGGACAGGCTTTATGGCGGTGATGATACCGCCACAACAAATTTGCAACTGTGTGCTTATGAGCTGCGTTTTGACTGTCCACTCACGCTGAAAAAGCAGCATTTTAATGTCCAGCCTCAGCTAATCATCACTAAAGACTAGTTTTCTAACTTGTCTTTGGCAAGCGCTGGGTTTGCATACATGGTTAATAACCAGCGTTGTTGTTCGTTAGTGAGGTGCTGCATTCGTTGAGTTAACGTATGTAGCATCGATGCATCTTGCACTTCGCTTTCTAATTGCTGTTTGGCTGCAAGGTTAGAGTCATACAGACGATAGTTATTGATGATCTGACGATCGATTTCTGCGGCAATGGCTTTAGAATCTTGATAATCACCTAACACAGGCTGGCCAAATTCGATGTGAACACGACCTTTGTGACCGATTAGCCCTTGAGTGATACTCTTAAGATCTTCCCCTTCGGCTTTTTGGTAGCTGCCTGTCGCTTCTATAGTCGCTAACTCAATCGCTTTGTCACTATCACAAGGGTCGTATTCATAACTAATAGAGACAGGTACGATATTTAACTCAGTTAGGTATTGCTCAATCGAGGTGTCTTTACCTTTATTTAATAACAGCATTGAGATAAGTGCTGCATTAGTCTTATCAAGCCCGTCTTTAGCCCGGCCTTCACGTTGTGCAATCCACACATTAGTATTGTTGTCATTGAGTGTGTGATGAATGTAGCTTGAAAGGTTTTTTGAGGCCATCAACATCGCGCGTTTGGTCTTTTCGCTACGCTTAACGATGAAACTCTTATTGATACGCATTAAGTCAGAGACCCAAGGTTTACTTAGTAAGTTATCACCAATGGCAATCTCAACGGTATCAATACCATTTTTATACAGTGCTAAATTGACTAATGCAGGGTCGAGTGCGATATCACGATGATTACTGATAAATAGGGTCGGCTTGCTCATGTCTAAGCTTTCAAGGCCGTGATAAGTAAAGCCGTCAGTACTCTTCTTAATTAAATGATGAAGATACTTGGCGATTTCTTGCTGGAATTCACCGACACATTGAATCTTGTTCATACGGAACTTAAGGTAATGTTTAACTAGCCATTGCGTGGTTTTTGGTAGCGCTGAATAGAGTTTCGGTAACACGTAGCTGGCGATTGAAGAATGTAATGCAGGTTCGTTGACTAACTTCTTAATTACTACAGCGGCCTCATCATCACGAAAAGGTCTTATATCATCAAACATTTAAAGCTCTCAGTTGGAATAACACGGATGAAAAAATAGTGAGTGGATTTATCACAGCGTGCAGTATACCCAATAAGCCTTTCTATGGTGATCAGAGCAGTACGCTTATCACTAGAAATCATGATCTAAGACAAGCTAATGGACTTTCATTCAGTGTCGGTTCGGGTAGTACGAGGTATAAATTATTTAATCTGGGATAGTTAATATTATAATAAACTGTCAATGTACTGCTTAGTTGAGTTTCAAGGAAAAAATGATGAACTTCAAACACATTCCTCTGGTTTTATTGTTTATTTCGTTTTTAATCGCATGTAATGATGACAACGCAGTTAAGAAAAATCAGAGTTCTTCAAGCCAAGAGGCAAGTTCTCTAGAACAAAAAACGAGTGCCTTGCCTGTTAAAACCAAAGTGTCAGGAGAGCCAACATTTAATAAAGCGAAAGTGCGTAGTGATTATAAGGATACACCACTTCGTGTTTTAGATGTCTCGGAGCGAAATGTAGACGGTAAGAATGTAATTGCTGTGACGCTATCAGTGCCATTAGACCCTGCAATTAATTTTCAGCGTTATCTTAGAGTGACTTCTAAGAATAAGGCCGTGGATGGTGCTTGGATTATTTCAAATTCGGGTAAAACACTCTGGTTTCCTTTTGTCGATCCTGATACCAATTATCGTGTGGTGGTTCATCACGGGTTAGAGGCTGGTAATGGGCAAAAGCTAGCAACAACGGACAGCGCACAAGTGACGACGAGTCGACTTGAATCCAGTGTAAATTTTGATACGACGGGGGCATTTCTAACCCAAGGGCTAGGGAATGGTCTGCCAGTGGTTGCGGTGAATACCGATGAAGTCGATATTAACTTTTACCGTATCAAAGAAAAGAGCCGCCATCATTTTCTACAAGAGATCGCCGATCATCGCTACTACTGGGGCATGGATCGCATTACTCAATTTGGAGACTTAGTGTATAGCGGCCGCTATGCGTTAGATGTGCCCAAGAATACACGAGCTAAACGCAGTATTGATATGGGCGGGGTTAGCGAACTTAATCAACCGGGTATTTATCTTGCGGTGATGGCGCAAGCGGGGAAGTACGATAAACATCAGACGATGTGGTTTTCAATCACGGATATTGGCTTACACGCACGGTTTTA
This sequence comes from Psychrobium sp. 1_MG-2023, assembly GCF_030689115.1. NCBI lineage: Bacteria > Pseudomonadati > Pseudomonadota > Gammaproteobacteria > Alteromonadales > Shewanellaceae > Psychrobium > Psychrobium sp. 1_MG-2023. Next base: position 86,558 of record NZ_JAUYVJ010000014.1, read on the forward strand.
TCAAAAGCAGCTTGACGTCTATGCGTCATCACTAGTTTCAGGTAAGCCGCTTGAGCAAGTTGATGTCTCTTTGGTTGATCGCCAAGGGGTGGTATTACAACAAACCTCCACATCGCCTAACGGTGAAGCCTCTTTTGACGGTAACCTCAATGACGCAGCGCTGATTGTCGCGCAAAATGACCATCATTTCTCATTGATTGAAATTAATAAACCAGCGTTAGACTTATCTGAGTTTGATTTGGGCTTGCGTCCTAATCGCGCTCAAGAGCTATTTATCTATGCACCCCGAGATTTGTATCGCCCCGGTGAGGTGATTGACTTTAACGGTTTGTTACGTGACCAAGATGGTCGTATGGTGAAACATAATAGCTTAAGTGCGGTGATTAAAAGCCCTGATGGGACTAAGGTAAAATCATTTCAGTGGCAGGGTGACGAGCAAAACTATTTCCACTACCAATGGCAAATTCCAGCCAGCGCACCCGTCGGCACGTGGCAACTAGAAGTGAGTAATTTAGGGCGTGATAGCTTTAGCTTTGCGTTTAAAGTTGAAGAGTTTTTACCTGAGCGTTTAAAGCTAACTTTTAACCCTAAAGCGACTGCCAAGCGAACGGTCATTGGTAAGGGAGAGCAGTTTCAACTGCCTGTTCTGGGTGAATATTTATATGGCGCACCAGCGGCGGGTAATCGTTTATCAACTCAAGTGAGTACTTCATTATGGCGTAACCCTGTTGAGTCATTAGCTGATTTTGAGTTTGGTGATATCAAACAAGGTCAATTTAATAGCCGTGAAGAGTTAAAAGATATCGAGCTCGACTCGCAAGGGCAAGGTACCATCACGTACCAAAACGATTGGGCAGCGTTAACGAGCCCATTGCGTGTACGTTTCATTAGTAGTTTGTATGAGTCTGGCGGTCGTCCCGTTTCACGTGTTCATTCAGGGCTGGTATGGCCAAAAGAACAACTATTGGGGATTCGTCCACACTTTGGTGATAGCAACCCTGATGCGCACTCAACAGTGAGCTTTGATGTGGTAAAAGCGTCATTAGCCGGTAACAAGTATGCGGCAACTAACCTTGATATTAAGTTGATTCGTGAAGATCGTCGTTATTTTTGGGTTTATTCCGAGAGCCAAGGTTGGCATTACCAATGGACTGATAATGAATACGTCGAATTAACTTCAACACTTGATATCGCTCAAGACGAGATTGGAGAAGTTAAGTTTCCTGTGTCTTGGGGGCGCTACCGTCTAGAAGTGCGTGAACCTGCGCTGGGTTTGAGCACTAGTGTGCAGTTTTACGCCGGTGAAAACTGGTATGAAGATTGGCAAAACAGTCAGTCTGGCAATGGTGCAGCACGCCCTGACAAAGTGGCGTTAGCACTGGATAAAGCCGCGTATCAAGTCGGTGACACGGTTAAGGTGAATGTTGTGCCGCCACAAGCGGGTGAGGCCATTATTATGGTGGAAGGAGATAGCCCGCTCTTTATTAAGCGTCAGTTTATTCCGGCACAAGGTGCAACCATTGAAATTCCTGTTGCTGGTAGCTGGCAGCAACATAACCTCTATATTAGCGCGCTGGTATTGCAGCCGGGTGATAATATTAAAACCATCACTCCTAAGCGCAGCTTTGGTTTAATTCATTTGCCACTTGCGCGTGAAAACCGTCAATTACAGGTTAATTTTGATGTACCAGACAAGGTCTTGCCTAACTCGCAGCTAGAGGTGAAACTTAGCGTTACTGGGGAGCTAGTAAGCACTGTGAATATGCTCAGTAACGAAGCGAGGAGTAAAGTGCAGCCTGTCTTTGTCACTGTCGCTGCGGTTGATGTGGGTGTGTTGAGCGTCAGTGACTTTACCACCCCAAACCCCTTTGAAGCGTTCTTTGGTCAGCGCCGCTATCAGGTTGACTCGCGTGATGTGTACCATCAAGTGATAGAAATGAGCTTAGCCGATAAAGCAAGACTGCGTTTTGGTGGCGACAGTGATTTAAATCGTGGCGGTAAAGCGCCGCAATCAGAGGTGCAAATTGTCTCACTGTTTAGCGGTGTTGTTGCGGTTAATGATGATGGCACGGCGAATATTCCCCTTAAACTTCCTGATTTTAATGGCAAGATTCGCTTGATGGCAGTGGCATTTTCAGCGGATAAGTTTGGTCATGGCGAGCAAGAGGTGACTGTTGCTGCACCAGTGGTAACACAAATAGCGATGCCACGCTTTTTAGCTCTTGGTGATAAAACCACTGTTGCGTTAGATGTCACTAATTTAAGTGGCAGTAAGCAAGATTTAGCGGTGAACTTTACCGGTCAAGGCTCGATTTCAACTTTTTATCAATCACAAATGTTAACACTCGATGACGGTCAAAAGACCACTTTATTTTATCCAGTTGAGGCGACAAGTTATCAAGGTCAGGCTCGCTTTTCGTTATCCTTAAGCAGTGAAAGCCTTCAACTAGTGATTAATCGTGATTGGGCTCTCGGTATGCGCCCTGCCTATCCTGCCACTTTTACTAAGGTGCAAAAGCTCTTAAAACAAGGGCAATCATTATCACTCGACCCTAAACACATTGAGCCGTTACTTGCAGATACTATACAGGTGTCGTTGAATGTGTCGTCCCGAGCTGACATTGATTTACAAAGCCAGCTTAATCATTTATTACAATACCCGTATGGTTGCCTTGAGCAAACTAGCAGTCGCGCCTATCCATTGATTTTGGCCACCCCGAGTAAGCAAAAGTTAGCTGGAATTAAACCTGTCGCAGAAAGCAAACGACTATCAATGATCAATAAAGGTATTGAGCGTTTGGCGATGCTCCAGCTGAGTAATGGGGGTTATGGTCTCTGGAGTAATACCTCACCTGAAGAGCATTGGTTAACGGTGTATGTAGCTGACTTTCTGCTCAACGCCCGTGATATGGGGGTTGGTGTCCCTAACGAAATGCTTGATAAAACATTAAAACGCTTACAGCGCTACTTATCACGCTCAGGCCGTTTTTATAATGAGCGTTGGAGTGATGATCAAGACCACTACAACTTTGCCTATAAAGCTTATGCTGCTTATGTTTTATCGCGAGTTAATCAAGCACCTTTGGGAACATTACGAACCTTAGCACTGAGCCAAAGCAAGCATGCGCGAAGTGGTTTAGCACAAACGCATTTAGCGGTAGCGTTGACCAAAATGGGTGATCATAAATTAGCTCAGTCGGTTCTTGCTAAAGCGTTAACTAATCTGCCACGTAAGCGCCAAGCGTATTTGGCTGATTATGGTAGTCAAATTCGAGATTATGCTTTGATGATTGATTTAATGCTAAGTCATAAACTTGAGCCTAAAAAAGCTATTAGTATGAGCTTTACACTTGCTGACTTACTGCGGCAGCGACAGTACCTTAGTACTCAAGAGCGTAATGCACTATTTTTAGCTGGAATATCATTAAAAGACTTTGACGGGGCTATATGGGCTGCTGAAATATTGATTGGTTCGGCACAGACTAAATTAAATCAAAGTGCCAGTTATCAAAGTAATCTCGCCCCTGATGCGTTAACTCAAGCGATTAGCATTCGCTCAGATCATAATGCTCCCTTATTAGCAAACTTTAATATCAGTGGTTATGCTAAGAGTGCACCACAAGCGATGGGTAATGGGTTGTCGGTTAACCGGCGCTGGTACACGGTTAAAGGTGAAACGGCTAATTTGAACGAGGCTAAAGTCGGTGATTTATACCTTGTACATTTAGTGGTTAACGCTGAACAGCGAACCCCTGATGCACTGCTGGTTGACCTTATTCCTGCTGGTTTTGAATTAGAAAACCAAAACCTAGCTCATTCGATTAAACTTGATTCAGTATTAATTGATGGAAAAACTATTCCACAATGGACTCGATATAACCATATCAAGCATCAGGAATATCGCGATGACCGCTTTGTCGCTGCACTTGAGGTGAGCAAGCGGCGTTCTAGCCACTTGTTTTACTTAATGCGCGCAGTCACTCCTGGTGAGTATCAAGTGCCGTCAGTGTTGGTGGAAGATATGTACCGCCCTGAAATACGTGCGATTGGTAAACCACAGGGAATGGTTTCAATAAGTCAGCGTCCATAAATAACCAATGAATTACTGGCTAATCAAAGGGAGAGACTGGGTAATGGCAAGCCGTAACTGGATTAAGGCTCGCCCTTTTACGTTGATGCTATTAATCATATTGGTGTTTAACTGTGCTGGGCTTAAATTACTTGATGTGTTTTATCCGTTGCAGCTACCCGAACAACAACAGCAGTTTGCTCGAGTTGTCGTTGACCAGCATAATATACCGTTACGTACCTTCGCTGATAAAGATGGAATTTGGCGTTATCCGGTGACTATCGATGAGGTATCGCCGCGCTATATTCAAGCGTTGCTTAATTATGAAGATCGTTGGTTTTGGTATCATCCCGGAGTGAATCCGTTTTCTATTTTGCGTGCTGCTAAACAAAACATCGTTAATGGTCGTATTATTTCTGGCGGTTCTACGTTATCGATGCAGGTCTCACGAATTTTATACCCGCATTCACGCAGTTTGTGGGGGAAAACTACCCAGTTACTGCGGACTTTACAACTAGAGTGGCATTTAGAAAAGCGCGATATCCTTGAGATTTATCTTAATAACGCGCCTTTTGGTGGCACCATCGAGGGAGTACAGGCGGCCAGTTATACCTATCTTAATAAGTCGGCTAAAACACTCACCCATGCTGAGGCGGCACTCTTAGCAGTATTACCGCAAGCCCCAACGCGCTATCGTCCAGACTTACATAACCAGGCGGCACAGCAAGCACGAAATAAAGTACTCAAACGTATGGCTGACTTTGGTGTGTGGTCACAAGAAACTATCGAAGGTGCGATGCTAGAGCAGGTCTTTAGTTATAATTTTAGACCGCAACAGTTAGCGCCATTACTATCGAGACGGCTGTTAGCCCGCGCTATGGATCAAGCGGTGGTAAAAAGTACGATTGATAGTGATTTACAACAGGGGCTTGCTCAGGCATTAGCGTCTTATATGACGCGATTACCACAACGTAGTTCAGGGGCAATTATGGTGGTGGATAATCATACCTCAGCGGTTAAGGCTTATATTGGTACGGCTGATTTCGCTAATTCATCGCGCTTTGGTTATGTCGATATGGTGCAAGCAACTCGCTCTCCTGGCTCGACACTTAAGCCTTTTCTTTATGCTCTAGCACTAGACGAGGGGTTAATTCACTCACACTCATTACTCGCTGATGTGCCAAGAGAGTGGGGGGATTATAGGCCGAGTAATTTTAGTGGCTTATTTCACGGCCCAGTGTCGGCACACGATGCCTTGCAGCGTTCATTAAATATTCCAGCGGTTGATTTATTAGAACGTTATGGCGCTAATCGTTTTGTAGCGCGGTTGCAAAATGCGGGGTTAGCATTAACAATCCCACAAGATAAACCGAATCTTGCGGTGATTTTAGGTGGTGCAGGGACATCATTAGAGCAACTAGTACAGAGTTACTCAGCGTTTGCTAATCAAGGGCAGGTAACAAAGCTTCGTTTTTTACAATCGGAGTTACAGCAACCTAAAGTGACACGCAATTTATTATCTCCTGCCAGTGCTTGGATCGTGCAACAAACGTTATCGGGTATTAGTCGACCTGATAGCATTAATACTTTAGCAGCAACCCGTATACGTGATCGCTTTGCGTGGAAAACGGGCACCAGTTATGGCTTTCGCGATTCATGGGCAATCGGACTTAACCAAGATTATACTATCGGTGTATGGCTTGGACGACCCGATGGAACGGCGATGGCAGGGCACTATGGGCGTGTAACTGCGGGCCCATTACTCTTTACTGTGGTGGATCAGTTGATTCATCGCTTTGCTGAGATTGAACAACCAGATAACGTGACACTTGAGACGATTTGTTGGCCGTTGGGCACCTTAGCTAAGGATCAACCTAAAGGCTTTTGTCAACGACAGCAGCAAGCCTGGATTATCGATCAAGTTATACCGCCAACATGGCACAGTGCTGATGTTGATGCATGGCAAGGCGGGGTATTTAAGTTTTGGTTAGCCGCAGATAGTCAGCAACGTGTTTCAATGTCGTGTGCAGTTGCTCAGAAAGTCCCTAAACAGGTCGCATTGTGGCCAAAAATTCTTGAGCCGTGGATAAGTCCAAGTTCTCGCCGCGAGCGGGTGATCCCTAAGCTTGACCCGCGCTGCGCCAATGAGGCTATAGCAGTGAGTGCCACGTTAAAAATAACTGGCGTCGAGGCTGGGAGTATCTACCGCAGTGCCGGAAATAGTTCGCAGTCAGCGAGCATCTGGCTTAAAAGTGTGGGTGGTTCAGGTGAAAAGCATTGGTACATCAATGGGCAACATCGCTATACCACCTCAGCTAATGGCAAGGTCGAGCACGTGTTATCAGAAGTTGGTCAGCAGCAAATTATTGTACAAGACCAACTGGGGAATACTGATGTGATCAGCATTATGGTGCAGTGACTGGGTTGAAACAGTTGCCCTAACATCGCGTCGCCCTGAAGATGTTTAATTCAGGTGGCCTCACATCGCGTCGTCCTGAAGGTGTTTAATTCAGGTAGCTTCACACCGCGTCGTCCTGAAGGTGCTTAATTCAGGTAGCCTCACACCGCGTCGTCCTGAAGGTGTTTAATTCAGGTAGCTTCACATCGCGTCGTCCTGAAAGTGTTTAATTCAGGATCTTGTTTTGATTTAAAAGAAGAGCTCAGCCAAAAGCATACCAACGACAGCAGTTAAAACTGTGATGACATTTGAATAAATAATGAAATAACAAGTGATTATAGACAGAATAGGTCTAACGTTTAGGTTTTGAATTTTTTATAAATAAAGAAGGGTGTGATTGGATGCGGGAGCTAGATTTGAACTAACGACCTTCGGGTTATGAGCCCGACGAGCTACCAGACTGCTCCATCC